>SCUN01000135.1 GCA_004297655.1 Acidobacteriota bacterium
CGACCCGCTGCTGCCTGCGGCACAGGCCGACGCGATCGCCACCTTGAAGTACGGCGGCGCCACGCGCCTGCTGCTGCAGTACGCGTCGCGATGGTGGGTGAGGCGCGGACGGCCGCGCGCCTTTGGATCGGATCAGCCGACCGGCGCGGTCTGGGATGCCAACGAGCAGCAGCGCGGCCGGCCCGGCATCCTCAGCCTGCTGGCCGGCGGGCGCGCCTCGACCGAGCTCGTGGACATCCTTAATAAGGAAGGCGCCGCCGGCGTGACCGGCAGGCTTCGTGCGCTGGGGACGCCGGCTCCGCTCGTCGCCTCCCACCTGGTGCGGTGGAATGACGACCCGTGGGTCCGGGGCGGCTACGCCTTCTTCGACACGGAGTTCGTACCGAGCGGACGGGATCTCCTCGCCCGCCCGCACGGCCGGCTGGTCTTCGCCGGCGAGCACACGTCGATCCGCTGGCAGGGCTACATGAACGGCGCCCTCGAAAGCGGCCTCCGCGCCGCCGCGGAACTCTGTCACTCTTGAACCCTCACCCTGGAACCCTGGAACCTTGGAACCATGGAACCCTTGAATCGCCTGCGTCGACCCCCAAAAGGCGTGATTTCGGCCTGGACCAAAGTCCGGCGCTGGATCTGGTTCTGGGTGCCGTGGGCGGTTCTGACGATCTGGCTGCTGAACACATGGCTGTGGTGGCTGACGCCGCTCACGGCGTTCATCTCGCTGTTCGTGTTTGTCGCGACGCCGACCGAAACGCCGCCGCGCTACGGCCTCGAGCACGACCATTCGTTGACGACCGCGGAGATCCTCGAGACCATCGCCGGCACGACCGGCTCGCCGTTCATGGCGGGCAATTCGATTCAGGTCCTCGTCAACGGCGACCAGTTCTATCCCCAGATGCTCGCCGCGATTCGCGGCGCGAAGGCGTCGATCACGATCGAGGCGTACATCTACTGGGCCGGCGCGCTCGGGCTCGAGTTTGCCGACGCCCTGGCGGAACGCGCGAAGGCCGGTGTGCCCGTGCGGATCCTGCTCGACGCCGTCGGCTCATCAACGATCGGCCGCGACATCCTCCATCGTCTCGAAGGAGGCGGCTGCCGTGTCGCCTGGTACAACCCGATCCGCTGGTCGTTGCTGTGGCATGCCAACCACCGCACGCATCGCAAGTCGCTGATCGTGGACGGCCGCATCGGGTTCACCGGCGGCGCGGGCTTCGCCGACATGTGGCGCGGCGACGCCAGAAATCCGTCGGAATGGCGCGACACGCAGGTGCGCGTCGAGGGGCCGGCCGTCGCGCCGCTGCAGACCGGCTTCGCGCAGAACTGGGTGCAGGCCACCGGCGAGATCGTCAGCGGGCCCGCGCACTTTCCGGTGATCGAGCCGGCCGGATCGATGACCGTGCAGACGATCATGAGCTCGCCGCAGGCGGGCGCCTCGCCGGCGCGGCTCATGTACTACCTGTCGATCGTCGCGGCGCGCGGCGCCATCGACATCGCCAATCCCTACTTCGTGCCCGACGAGGTCGCGATCGAAACGCTCATCGACGCGAAGAAGCGCGGCGTGCGCGTGCGCATCATGGTGTCGGGCATGCACAACGACAACCGCGCGGCGCGGCGCAACAGCGTGCGGCTCTGCGGCCAGCTCCTCGAAGCCGGCATCGAGGTCTGGGAATACAACCGCACGATGCTCCATCAGAAGACCATGGTCGTGGATCGGGTCTGGTCGACGATCGGCACGGCCAACTTCGACAGCCGGTCGTTCGCGCACAACGAGGAAAGCAACGTCTGCATCCACGACGCCGGCATCGCCGCCCAGCTCACCAACAACTTCGACGATGACCTGAAGCACTGCGACAAGCTCGATCTGCGCAAGTGGCGGCGCCGGCCGTTCGTCGACCGATTCCGCGAATTCTGGGCCTGGTTTCTCGAAGACCAGGTTTAGAATCTCCTCTCCGTGTTCGAAACACTGCCGCTGCTGCTGGCCGTCGCTTTTTTTGCGGCCGCCGTTCTGTATTCATCCGTCGGCCACGCCGGCGCGTCCGGTTACCTGGCCGTAATGGCCTTCGCGGGCATGCCGGCGCCGATGATGCGGCCGACGGCGCTGGTGCTGAATCTGCTGGTGGCCAGCATTGCGACGTTTCGGTTCGCGAGAGCCGGGTTCTTTTCGTGGAAGCTGTTCTGGCCGTTCGCCCTCGGGTCGATTCCGCTCGCTTTCGTCGGCGGCGCGATCAGCCTGCCCGGGCATTGGTATCGCACGCTCGTCGGCATCGTGCTGTGGGCCGCCGCCGCGCGGTTGGCGCTCAACCTGTCGCTGAAGAAGGCCGAACTGCCGCCGAAACCCATCGCGATCGGCTGCGGCGCTGGCATCGGTTTGCTCGCGGGACTGACAGGCACCGGCGGCGGCATCTTTCTCAGCCCGCTGTTGCTCTTCATGGGCTGGGCGGAGACGCGTCAGACCGGCGGCGTCGCGGCCGCGTTCATCCTCGTCAACTCCGCCGCGGGCCTCGCCGGCAACCCCGGCAGCCTCGGACACCTGCCGGCCGAACTGCCGCTCTGGGCGACGGCCGCCGTGGTCGGCGGCCTCATCGGCGCGGATCTCGGCAGCCGCCGCATCGGCACGCCGACATTCCGGCGCCTGCTCGCCGCCGTGCTCGTCGTCGCGGGCGTCAAGCTGATCTTTTCGTAAGCCGCCGCACGAAGTCCTGTACAAACAAACGCCATCAAGGGCAGAATATCGGCGGAGATTTTTTCAAAACTGGCGATCGTGGGCCCCCAAAGCGGCACACGCTTTGCTGTATTGATGGCCGCGCATGGCCTCGAACGGGTCGGGATCGTGCGCCACTGGAGGAGTGCCATGAGACTGGGCACAGGTCGGGGAAGTGGATTGCGCTCTATGGGACCAAGACTGTGGATCCTGTTGAGCGTGCTGGTTTGGGGTGTGGCGATGGTCAAGGTCGGGGCGAGCGGTCCGACCCCGACGGGCCCGAGCGCCCCGGAGAAAGTCACAGCGGCTCAGCAAAATCCCCGCATGCCTGAGTCTCCGGCGTCGGCGGCCGGCTCGACTTTCGTGGGAGCGGACACTTGCACGACGTGTCACGAGCCCCAAAAAGCCGGTTACGAGAACAGCCTCCACCATAAGGCGGCGGATCCGCGCACGCCTGAGGCGCTCAAGAGCTGCGAGACGTGCCACGGGCCGGGCAGCAAACATGCCGAAGATCCGGCAGCCAACAAACTTCGTAAGTTCAGCACGCTCAGCGCCGACGAAACCACGGCGGTCTGCGCGACCTGCCATGCGACCGGCGAGCATGCCCTTTGGGCCGGCAGCAAGCACGAAGCGCGCGGCGTCTCGTGCACGACGTGCCACAGCGTGCACAACGCGAAGGGCGAGAAGCAGCTGAAGGCGGAGACGCAGCCGAAGCTGTGCGCGACCTGCCATCAGCAGATCGTGAACAAGCTCAGCCGCTTCAACCACATGCCGGTGCGCGAAGACAAGATGGCGTGCTCGTCGTGCCACAACACGCACGGCTCGAGCAACGTCAAGATGCTCAAGACCGGCACGACCGTGGACCAGGCCTGCACGAGCTGTCACGCCGAGAAGCGCGGGCCGTACCTGTGGGAGCACGCGCCGGTTGCCAACGCCTGCGTCACCTGCCACGATCCGCACGGCTCGAGCAACGAACGGATGCTCGTGTCGAAAGTGCCCTTCCTCTGCCAACGCTGTCACGTGACCTCGCGGCATCCCCCGACCGTTTATGACGGGTTCATCATGAAGAACTCATCGAACGGCAACAAGATCACGGGGCGTGGATGTGTGATCTGCCACTCGCAGATTCACGGGTCCAATTCGCCCAACGGCAAGGCATTCATTCGATAGGGAGGGGAGACTGCGATGCGCAACACACTGATGCTTTCAACCGCGGTGCTCTTCCTCGCCTTGCCCGGCGTGGCTAGCGCACAGCAGACCTCCGCGGCTTCGGTCGCGGTACCGGCGCTCACCGGCACGATTGATTTCGGCTACCGGGGATCGTCCGTCGATGGAGACAAGGCGCGCTGGGAGCGCTATCGCGATCTGCGCGATGGCGCCCACACGCGGATCGATCTCAGCAAAGAGAAGGACAGCTACGGCCTCCGCTTCCGTGCCAGCAACGTCGGGTATCACGATCAGCAGTACATCCTCGACTACAACCGGTACGGCCAGCTGAAGTTCTCGGCGTCCTGGAACTCGATCCCGCTGAACTACTCGTACAACTCCATGACGCCCTGGAAGGACACGGGCAACAACGTCTGGACGCTCGACTCGGCGGCCCGAACGCAGGTCCAGAACAAGGTCGTGGGCGTGCTTGGTATCGGCACCACGGCGGCGAACTACAACCAGGCGTCGATCTATCGGAGCATCGCCACGGTGTTTCCGATGCAGGCGCGCCGCGACGTGATGAGCGCCAACCTCAAATGGCGCTTCAGTGAGTTCACCGCCCTCAACCTGGCGTTCTCGTCCACGAAGAAGACCGGCAACCAGCCCTACGGCGCGTCGTTCGCGTTCAGCAACGGCAACGAACTGCCGATGACGCTCGACAACCGCACCAACGATCTGACCGCGGCCCTCGAGTGGTCCGACGCCAGCAAGGGCATGTTGCGCGTGGCGTGGGACGCGTCCTGGTTCAACAACGCGTTCACCTCGCTCACCTGGGATAACCCGCTGCGCGCGACGGACTTCTCGAACGGCAAGACGCCGCCGGCCGGTCCGTACGACCCGAGCGGCTACAGCAACGGCAACGGCCCGGCCTACGGCCGGCTCGCGCTGCCGCCGGACAACAGCCTGAGCACGGTCAGCTTCCTCGGCCTCTACAAGATGCCGGCGCACAGCACGCTCAACGGGCAGTTCGCGCTGACGACGATGAAGCAGAACGACACGCTGATTCCGTGGACGACCAACGCCAACATCGCCAACGCGGCGGTGTACGCGTTCTTCCCCGACCTGGCGGCGCTGCCGCGCGCGACGGCGGAGGCGGAAGTCAAAGGCGTGAACGCGATGCTCAACTATGCGACGCGGCCGAACAAGTACTTCGGCTTCGACATGCGGTATCGCTACAACGACCACCGGAACGTGAGCGAGATCTTCGAGTCGCGCAACAACGTGCGCTTCGACGCGGTGCCGGAAGACGTGTTCACGGAGACCGAGCACTTCAACATCCGCCGCAACACGTTTGAAACGGGCGTGACCTTCACGGGTCTCAAGAACACGTCGGTCAAGGCCGGCTACATCTTCGACGACGTGAAACGCGAGGGCCGCGCCTACAGCAACATGGCGGACTACACGTACCGCGTGTCGGTCGATACCTACGGCAACCAGTACGTCATGTTGCGCGGCATCTACGAGCACACGAAGCGAATCGGCGACGGGCTGTCGCTCGAGCGGATCGAAGAAGGCGGCGGACAGAACGCCCTCCGGTTCTTCGACGAAGCCGACATGGACCGGAACAAGGGCACCACGGTGCTGTCCTTCACCCCGAACAGCATGATGGAGGTCAGCGTCTCGTTCGCCGGCGGCAAGGACATCTACAAGGGCGAGGGCCACGAGTTCGGTCTGCTCGACAACGTCAACACCTCGTGGAACGGCATGTTCGACTTCTATCCGCGGGAGGGCGTCTCGTTCGGCATCAACGGCGGCTACGACAAGTTCAGCTCGCTGCAGCGCGCGCGTAACGCCAACCCGTTTTCGGGCGTGGCGGGCGCCTACGAGAGCTGGAACGATCCGAACCGGAACTGGAACCTCGATAACGACGAGCGCGTGAAGAACTTCGGCGCGTATCTCGACTTGATCAAGGCGATCGCGAAGACCGACATCCGGTTCAGCTACGACTACAGCGACTCGGACAACGCGTTCGTCCACAGCGGCCCGCGCATCCAGGCGCTGTCGACCAACACCGCGCTCACGGCCGGCGACTCCAAGCCGTGCGCGACGGGCCTCACGTCCTGCTTCGAGGCGCTGCCGCACGTCACCAACACCTGGCAGCAGATGAAGGTCGACCTCAAGCACATGTTCCGGCCGAAGATCGGCGTGGGCCTGGGCTACTGGTACGAGAAGTTCGAGATCAGCGACTTCGCCACGCAGAACCTGGCCGATGGCACGCCGCGCATCGATCCGCTCGGCGCGATCACGACCGGGTACGGCAACCGGCCGTACAAGGGCCAGACCGGCATGGTTCGGCTGATCGTGATCTTCTAGCTCGGTACTGACGCACGACGACGGGGAACGACGCGAGCCGCGCATGGCGCTCGCAGCGTTCCCCGTCGCATGTACGGCTATTTCTCCGGCAGCTCTCCGTAGAACTTCCAGTTGATGTCCATGTCGCGCGTGAGCTTCTGCTTCGTGAGGTTCAGCCGCACGAGCGCCATCGGCATGTTGCCCTGCCGCAGGATCTCGTCGTGGAACGCCTTGTTGGTCATCTGCTTGGAGTCGACCAGCTCCTTGCGCAGGCCGCGCAATTGCAGGCCGCCGAGCAAGTACGCCGCCTGGTAGAGCGGCTGGTTCTGATACTGCGCCGACTCAAATGACCGCCGCACTTCGGCCGCGGCGTTGTCGCGCTCGTGGCCGACCTTGTCGACGAGAAAATCGACGGCCTGGCCCGGCGTCCAGATTCCCATGTGAAAGTTGAACGAGAAGATGATGCGCGCGCAGCGGTGCATGCGCCAGAAGAGCGCGCCGATCTTCTGCTCGGGCGTCTTGTGGAAGCCCAGCTCGTACATCGTGAGCTCCCAGTAGAGCGGGTAGCCCTCGCCGTAGAACGGGCCGCCGCCCGTCGTCCGCGCGCGGTAGTCGGCGTAGCGCGAGTTCATGTAGCCGACCAGGTTGTGGCCCGGGATCATCTCGTGGAACGCCGTCGCGTGCGAGAAGCCAGGGTTGTTGCCGCGCATGCTCTGCATCCGCGCGTCGTAGTCCATCGAGTCGGTGGGATACGAGACGAGGATGTGATCGCCGCCGAGGAAGAACGGCGACGTCAACTGCGCCTCCGGCGACAGCATCGTCATCTTGAGCGATTCGGCGGCGACGCCCGGCACGGTCACGAGGTCGTTGGCGCGGAGGTAGTCGACCGCCTCGTTGAGCAGGCCCATGATCATCTTCGGCTGGCCGCCGGGCGGCACCGCGGTCTGCTTCACGTGCTCGAGCGCGCGCTTCCAGTCGTCGCCGTAGCCGAGCTGGCGCGACGCCTTCTTCATCTCGTTCTCGCACCACTCGAATTCCTTGTTCGCGAGCACCATCAACTGCTCGGGCGTGTACGGGATCATGTTGTCGCGCAGGTCCGAGATCAGGCCCTCGCGGCCGCGCGGCTTGCCGAGAATCTTCGAGGCGTCCGGACGGAACGCCGGCCCGGGCGGAATCGTCTGGCCGGCGACACGGATGTCGGTCTCCGCGCGCCACTTGATGTAGAGATAGTCGACCTGCGCGTTGCGTGACAGCCGATCGAAGTCCAGCGACTTCAGCGCCTCGAGCCATCCCGCGTTGTCTCGCTGCGCGGCCGGTCCGCCGCGCCCCCCTCGTCCGCCGCCACCCTGCTGGTTGAAGCGCGCGACGATGTCGCGCATTTCGTCCTGGGGGAGCGCGATGATCTCGTTGAGATCGGGCACCGAGGAGAACTTCGGAACGGGCGCGGCTTGAATCGGCGCGACCGTCACGGGTTTCGCCGGCACGTCCGTAGAGGCAACCTGTTCGCGGAGGAACTTCGCGTAGTCCTGGAGCGACTGATCGATCTGCTTGATCGGCGTTCGCATCCACCAGCTGAACAGCGGATCGTAGCCGTCGTAGAAGCTGTTCCATTCGCCGAGCGCCACGCGCATCGTCTCGGTCGCTTCGGCCGCGCGGTTGGCGCTGGCCGCGTTCATTTTCTCGGGCGGGCCCGCGATCGTCGTGTTGATCCAGGTCTTCACGTCGTTGAGCGTCCGCGCCGCGGCCTCGGGGTTGACGTCATCCACGCGGATCCGCGCCTCGATGAGGCCGACGATCTTCGGCTCGAACGGCGTGGCGGGCGAGATCTGCGCGAGCTCGAGGTTCTCGGTTTCGAGCTGCTTGAGGTTCGCGTCGATCGCGGACTTCAGCGCATCGAGGTCGGTTGTCGCCGCCGCTGAGATTCTCGCCGTCGGCAATTTGGCCAGCGCCGCCTGCCAGTCCAGATCGAAGCGCTTGAGCCGCGCGAGCCGCGCCGCCGAGATTGGCGCGGGATAGGCCGGCATCGGGCTCGCTGTTGCCGGCGTTTGCGCCGGCGGGCCGCCGCCCCGGCGCCCGGCGTTCGGCATACTGAACCCGCCGCGGCCCGCGTGGTTGCGGTTGAGCTCCTGCCGGTCCTGGTTGTAGCGCGTGACGACGAGCCGCAGCTCGCTGGCGGGTTTTGCGAGGAGGGGACGAAGGTCGCCTGGAACCGCCGGCTCCTGTGCGAAAACGGCCGGCGCGAGAACCGCCAGGGCCACGAGGACGACGAGGGTCAGTCGTTGAAAACGCATGCGGGTGACGCTCCTGAGATGCGAAGATTACCACTCGCATGAACGATCTCCGTCACGCGGCGCGGTTCCTGTGGGCGCATAAGTCGTTCACGCTGACGGCGGTACTCACCCTGGCTATCGGCCTCGGCGCGAACACCGCGCTCTTCGGGCTCCTGAGCGCGGCGCTCCGGCCGCTCCATGTGCCCGACGCAGATCAGATCGTGACGATTGCCGCCGAGACGAAAGGCGACGAGAGCGGCGGATTTCAATACGCCTTCTCGATCGAGCAGACCAAGGACCTTCAGCGCCACGCCGCGTCGTTCTCCGACGTCTTCGGCGTCATGCCGCGCTACGGCGGCCTGACCACCGGCAGCACGACGTCGCAGTTCTTCTTCGCCGCCGTCACCGACAACTACTTTTCGGGATTGCGCATCACCCCGGCGGTCGGGAGCCTGTTCACGGCGCCCTCGGGATCTCCGACGGCCGTCGTCCTGGGCCACAGCTACTGGATGCGCCGCTTCGGTGGGAATCCGGGTGTGATCGGGAAGAGCGTCACGATCGACGGCTCGCCGGCCGTGATCACTGGCGTCGTGCCGAAGACGTTCACCGGCACGCTGCTCGGCGTCGAACTCGACGGCTACGTCACGCTGGACGACCTGGGCGTGATCGACCCGACGGTCAAAGAGTGGCTGTATCACAACCGCCGGGCGCGGCCGGTGCAGTTGTTCGCCAGGCTCAAGCCCGGCGTTTCCGTCGCCGAGGCCCGTCTGGAGATGGTCTCGCTCACCGACGCGATGGCGGCCGAGCATCCGGAGACCGACAAGGGCATCAGCGCGCGCGTGATTCCGGAGCCGCTCTCGCGGCCGCTGCCCATGGCGCGGGTCTCGGAGTTCATTCCGATGATTCAGCTCTTCGGCCTGGCGGTCGCCATGCTCGTGCTGCTCCTCGCGTGCATGAACGTCGCTAATCTGCTGCTGGTGCGCGCGTCCGCGCGACAGCGCGAGATGGCGGTGCGCGCGGCGCTCGGCGCGACGCCCGCGCGGCTCGTGCGCCAGATGATCGCCGAGGGCCTGCTGCTCTCGACGATCGGCGGCATCGCGGGTGTCGCGGTCGGACAGTGGGTGATGCGCGCGTACGTCGCGCGGCTCGACATCGGCGCGGATCTGCCGTTCTGGCTGGACGTCACGTTTGACTGGAGCGTGTTTCTGTTCTCGTTTGTCGCCGCGGTGCTCACCGGCGCCGTGATCGGGCTCTGGCCCGCGTGGCGCGCCTCTCGCGCCGACGCGCGCGCGGCGCTGCACGACGGCGGGAAGAGCGGCTCGGACGGCGCCGACCGCCAGCGCATCCGCCGGCTCCTCGTCGTCGGCCAGATCGCCGGCTCGCTCGCGTTGCTGATCGTCGCCGGACTCTTCGTCCGCAGTCTGATCGCCGCCGAGCGCACGGATCTCGGATTCGACGTCGACCACATCGTCAGCGTGCGTTTTGACACGCGGCAGGCCGGCTACAGCCCCGGCCGCACGCAGGAGCTCTTCAAGGAGTTGGAGCGGCGCGTGAGCGCCTGGCCCGACGTCGCGTCCGCCTCGTACGCGTTCAGCATGCCGATGAGTTACCTGGTCGGCGGCGGCTCGGTGTACGTCGAGGGCCAGCCGCTCACCGCCGGTGAACAACCGCCGGCGGCCTTCCTCAATAGTGTCAGCCACGGTTACTTCGAGACGATGCAGATCCCGATCGTGCGGGGCCGATCCTTCACCGAAGATGACGAACCGGCCACATGGCGGGAGCGCCGCGCCGTCATCATCAACGAGGCGATGGCCGAACGGTTCTGGCCGGGCCAGGATCCGATCGGCAAGCGCTTCCAGGTGTACGACCGGAAGTACGCACCGGTCGAAGTCGTCGGCGTGGCCGCCAACAGCAAGACCGTGCTCGTGTTCGAAGCGAGCCGTCCATTCTTCTATTTCCCGATCGGCGACGACTTCATGATGCGCACGCTGGTGGTGCGCGCCAAAGGCGATCCGTCGGCCCTGGTGTCGCGGCTCGAGGCGGAAGCGGCGTCGGTGGCGCCTGACGTGCCGATCGCGGATCTCCGGACGATGCGCCAGTCGCTGTCGGGCATCTTCGGGTTTCTGATCTTCCGCGTCGGCGCGATTCAAGCCGGCGGCATGGGCCTCATCGGGCTCGTGCTGGCGATCGTCGGCGTCTACGGCGTCGTGTCGTTCGGCGCGAGCCTGCGCACGCGCGAGATCGGCATCCGGATGGCGCTCGGCGCCGAGCCGGGCGACGTGCTGCGGTTGATCCTGGGGCAGGGCGTCCTGCTCGTGTCGATCGGCGTGGCGATCGGTCTCGGCGCCGCGTTCGGCCTCGGCCGCGTACTCGCGAAGTTCCTGCCGCTCGTGAATGCCGCCGACTGGCGCACGTTCACCGTCGTCGCGCTGGGTCTCGGCGCGCTCGCGATCTGGGCGTGCTACCTGCCGGCCCGCCGCGCCACGAAAGTGCCCGCCGCGACGGCGCTCCGGCATGAATAGACAAGGTAGCTACTTGGTAGCTACAATAGATCGTATGTCTGTCGGGGTGAAGGATCTCAAGAACAACCTCAGTCACTACCTCAGAAAGGTGGCCAAGGGGCAGCGAATCGCGGTGACGGCCCATGGCCGGGTCATTGCTGAACTCGGCCCGCCCCACGTCGCCCACTCGTCACTGAGCCGCTACCAGCAACTGATCGCCGACGGGCTGATCACGCCGGCGGCCGAGAAGGGCAATCCGGTCGAGGGCTGGGAGCGTCTGGCGCTTCGATTGCCCCGCGGAACCGCCGCAGCGCTGATCGATTGGGATCGCGCTGAGGGCGAGGACCGGGAGCGATGAACCGAGAGCGACCCACGGCGCTCAGGTATCTGGAGTCCAGCGCGCTCGTGGGTTTGTTGCTCGAGGGCGACAAGGACGTGGCGAGTTCCCTGAGCGCTGACGGCGATCTGGTCGCGTCCGCACTGACCTTCGCCGAAACATCTCGAGCGATCGTCCGGGCGACGCACAGTCGCCGATTGGGTCAGGAGGAGTTGCGAGGCATCCTCCGGCTCCTCAATCAGATTCGTTCTCGAACCGCCGCCATCGCGATCTCCGGTGAAATCCTGGCGCGAGTGGGACGCGCGTTCCCCATCGAGCCTATTCGTACGCTGGACGCCATCCACCTGGCCTCGGCCGAATCGCTCGGCGAGTCGCCGGCATTCGTGACCGTCGTGACCCGAGACAAACGCCTGCGCGAGAACGCGCAAGCGCTTGGATACGTGGTCGAGTAGCGTCTACTTCTTCGGTCTGCTGACGGGCGGCACGAGGCCGTTCACGCGATAGCCGTCCACCATCTTGCCGTAGTGCTCGCCCTGGTGATCGAGCCAGCCGACGAGCAGCGGCTTCGGCTGCGATTCCACGAGCGGGTACGACGCGGCGATCGCGGCTTCCATCTCGGCCACGACCGACGCGCGGGTGTGCGGTTTGCCGTCATCGGCTTTCTCGCGCGCGACGAAATCGAACTTCTCGCCCTTGAGCTGGGCCGTCGTCATCTCGAGGCCGATCGTGACGTGACGGAATTCCTGTTCCATGCTGCGGGAGTCCGGGTGCGGCTTCCAGCCGAACTTGTCCTCAGGGAAGTCCTTCGCCATGTCGAGGATCTTGTTGTGCAGGGTCTTCCAGGTCCGGGCGACCACCTGTTCGTAGGTCGGCGGGGCCTGCGGCGCGGATTGCGCGGTCATCGTGGACGGGATCACGAGCAGGATCGCGGCGAAGAGCAGCTTCTTCATGCGGCCCAGCATAGAGGAGCGCGCCGGGCTTCGGCCAGTCAAGACGCGAACGCGCAGAAAAGCGGGACGATCCGGTGCTCCGTTGCCGCTAGTCGCTGAGCTTGAGCCGCGCGACTTCGGCGGCCAGCGATTCGGCGACGAACGCCGCGCCGTCGCGCGCGCGGAAGACGTGTTCCCAGGTCGACACGCCGCCGCGCGTCCACATCGCGATCACCTCGAGCGCGTCGCCCTCGCGCTTGAAGATCCACCAGTACTGGCCGCCGATGAACGCCGGCCAGAAGCACTCGCCGTACCCGGTCGCCATCGCATCGTCGAGCGCGCGCGTGAGCGACCCGGCGCCGGCGCGGGCCTGGTGCACCTGGACGTCGGTCTCCTGGTCGCCGTCGCGGAGGTGGACGGCGAGCAGATCGTGGGATTCGAGCGAAAGACGGAGCTGCGTAACGGACGTCCCGAAAAGAGAAGAGAACTGGTCGGGGCGACTGGATTCGAACCAGCGATCCCTTGCTCCCAAAGCAAGTGCGTTACCAGGCTACGCTACGCCCCGAACCCATCAATTCTATGTCCGATCGAACGGGATCCCGATGTGGCCCGGGCTGAGGTCGTATCGGAGGATCAGGTGCGTATACATGAAGTCGATCGAGATGCGGTTTTCGAGCATCCGGCTCACCTGGGGCGCGACGCCATGCTTCACGTGCCAGTCCCAGATGTCGTAAAACACATCCATCCCGACTTCGCAGTAGTCCGGCCACTTGTTGTTGGCCTTCAGGTACTTCGTGTACGTGTCGCGGAGCGACTTCACGTAGCCCTGCGCCAGTGAGTTTGTATTGACGACGTTGGCGATGGCCTCGACGCTGGGCTCGATGCCTCTCAGGATCCTCAACGCCGCCGCGCCGCTCTCATCCTGCGCGTAGGTCGTGCCGCTCGCGGCCGTCGAGAGCGCACCCACCGCGCCGCCGATGACAACATCTCTTCGTGTGAACATAGCGCTGACTCCCTGCCGCATTATGACGCCGGACGCTGGATGGCGGACTGCGGTACCATCCCCTCGTGCAGCCCGCTGCGTCGCTTCTCCTCTGGCTCTTCCTTCGTTCCGCCTTGCTTCCACACGAACCCGCATCGTTGATCGTGCCGTCGAGCCCGCTGCCTTCGGCGCGGTCGGCGTACGGCTGGCTCGAGACGACGGCGCCGCAGATCGTCAGTAACGAGTTCGACGCCGGCGGGATGCTCGTCGGCCGAACCGCGAAGCTCGGCGTGCACGGCACCTCCGCGATCGACACGACGTTTCGGTTCGCAGGACTCGACGCCACGAGCGCGCTGCGCCCCGGCACGCCGATGGTGTTGCCGGATGTGGTGGGGATGTCCTCGATCGACGTGACCCGCATGGCGAGCGACATCTCGGCGAATGCGCCCGGCCCCGTCGTCGAGTGGCAGCCGCTCGATGGCCGTCAGCGCGTCGGCATGATCGAAGGGTTCTACATGCCAAAACGGTTCGCGGTGAAAGCGAGCCCGACCGGCGCGCAGCCCTCGAGCCAGTTGCAGACCTTCACGGACGGTTCGCTGCTCCTCGGCGGCGCAGTGGCGCCGGGCCGCGCGAGCGCCGTCCTCTCGGCGCATTGGGCCAAGGCCCAACGCATCGAGAAGACCGCGATCGACGGCACCGAACTCTCGCTCGTCGGCGCGCTGACGTTCACGCCGTCGGCCGACGAGCGCCTGCAGTTGATCCTGAATTCCCAGAGCACCACGCGCGGCGCGCTCGACGATCGCTACGGCGCCGCGCAGTTCTCGTGGCAGCGCGGCGCGAACGATCGCCGCAGCTATCGCGCCGCGGGCGGTTATCAGTGGATGAACGTGGCGCAAACGCCGGGCGCGACGCTCACGATCGACTCCGCGCTGGATGGCTCGGTGTTTCCCGCGCTCTTTCAACCGGCCGGCAAGGAACGCGCGCTCAAGTTCTCCGGCGACCTGACTCAGCCGTTCACCGCGTTCGGCCTGACCCATCACGCGAAGATCGGGGGCGCGGCCGAGCGATCGACGATGACGCCGGACCTGGCCGCCGCGACGACGGTGCTGGAACTGGTGAACCTCAAACCCGCCCGTGTGTGGCGCGTGGACGCGTCCGCGACCGCCTCGTCGTGGACCTCGTCGAGCGCGTCGGCCTTCGCGAACGATCGCATCGGCACGGACACGATCTGGCTCGAGGGCGGCGTCCGCATCGACCATCTGCAGGCCGATAACGGCGGCGCGACGCGGATCTCCTGGACGAATCTCTACGCGCACGCAGCCGCCGAGGTCTTCGACAAGAAGACGGGCGTCGGCGTGTTCGGCAGCTACACGCGCGCGGGCGCGCGCCTGCCGGCGATGGCGCTGGCGTGGGGCGACGTCAACGCGCCGACCGCGCGTGTCTATCGCTGGTTCGACACGAATCAGAACGGCATCGCCGACGGCACGGAAGCCAACGGCGTCTCGAGCCTGATCACGCGCGTCGGCCCCGGCGCGGCCGGCGGGCTGACGAAGATCTCGCCCGATCTCCAGCGGCCCGTCTACGACATCGCCGTCGCCGGCCTCCGCGTGGAGAAGACCCGCTTCGCGGTCGGCGTGTCGGCTGTGATCCGACGGACCGGGAACAGCATTCGGGCGGTGGACGACGCGGGCACGTACTACACGACCGTCACCCAGCCCGATCAGAATGCGGACTTCACCGACGCGAGCGACGATCAGCAACTCACGGCATACAACCGGAAACCCGAGTCGTTCGGGCTCGGCACGTACACACTGACCAACCCCGCCAATCCTGGAGAGAACTCGATCTACGCCTTCGATCTCACCGCGCAATACCGCGGCACCGGCGCGCGGCTGGCATTCTCCGCCGCCGCGGTCGCCGCCAAGGGCACCGCGGCCAGCCGAGGTTTCCGGGCGGACGAGAACGACCCGATGGTGATCGGCGACGCGTTCAGCAATCCGAACGCCACGACGAATGCCGTCGGCGGCCGCACGTACTTCGACCGCGGCTACGTCGGCAAGATCATCGGCGCCTTCGACCTGCCCAGCCACTTCACCCTCGGCATCGTCGCGCGCTATCAGGACGGACAGCCGTTCTCGCGGCTCGCGATCTTCGAGAACCTGAATCAAGGCCCCGAAGCCGTGGTGGGCTACCCGAACGGGCGTCCGACGCGCTTCACCTTCATTTCGACGACGGACGTGCGGCTGCAGAAGACGTCGGCGTTCGGATCCAAACAGTTGACGCTGATCGTCGACGGGTTCAATGTCTTCAACATCGGGCGGGAAGTCAGCGAGTACGTCATCGGCGACGCGAACTTCCGAAAGACGACGCTGATCGAGCCGCCGCGGACGATTCGTGTCGGAGTGAGGATTGCCTTCTAGATCGACCTTCGCGATCGGCGTGCTGCTGGCGGTGTCGATCGCCGGCACCGCGGTCGTGTGGCGCGCGCCCGAGCCCGTCGTCGCGGCGGCGCGCATGGCGGCCGACGGCGACGACTGGTTCGAGCTGCAGCGCGCGTATCCGTCGTCGAAGCCGGCGCCCCTCGATGCGCTGGCGAAAGCGATGGAGGCCTGGCGGGGCAGCGTCGATCGATCGCCGCGCCCGAAGCTGGCCATCACGACGGATCGATGGACCTCGATCGGTCCGCAGCCGATCGGCGTATCGAACGGCCTGACGTATTCGGGCCGGATCACGACGATCGCCACGCATCCGACGAACGCCAGCATCATGTACGCCGGCTCCAATAACGGCGGCATCTGGAAGACGACCGACCTCGGGGCGAGCTGGACGCCGCTCAACGAGACGCTCGCGTTTCCCGCGCTGGCATCGATCGCGATCGACCCGGTCGATCCGAACTTGCTCTATGCCGTCACCGCGGCGCGGACCTATCCGAGCCGGTTGCTGCGATCGACCGACGCGGGCGCCACGTGGACCGAGTCATCCATCGTCTCGGGCGGCCGCACGCTGATCTTCGCCGGCAAGATCCTCCTCGACCCGAGCCGCGCGGGCTCGCCGAACACGAGCACGATCTACGTCACCGGGTTCAGCAACGTGCTCCGGAGCGACGACAGCGGCCGCACGTTCCGCTCGGTGCTCCAGCTCGCGAACGACCAGGATTTCACGTCGGTGACCACGACGCGGGCGTCCGACGCGCCGACG
The DNA here is from genome assembly GCA_004297655.1 of Acidobacteriota bacterium. Taxonomy (GTDB): domain Bacteria; phylum Acidobacteriota; class Vicinamibacteria; order Vicinamibacterales; family SCN-69-37; genus SCUN01. Next base: position 16,417 of record SCUN01000135.1, read on the forward strand.
ATTCGCGATCTCGCCCTCGATCCCACACAGGGCAGCCGGCTGTTTCTCGCCGTCGCCGAGCCGGTGTGCGTGACCTCGGCCTGCGCGAACGCGACGGCGACCATGGCGCTCTACCGGTCGGTGAATTCCGGCACCAACTGGACGCGCTCGACGATCGCGACGGCCGGCCAGTACATCGTGCCGAACCGCCGCCACACCGAGATCTTCGGTCCCTACACGCCGCGCGCCCGCGTCGCCGTCGCCCGCTCCAACACCAGCGTCGTCGCCTACGCGTTTCTCGATGACGGCATCACGAAGCCGCGGGTGTTTCGCAGCGTCGACGCGGGCGAGTCGTTCGGCGAGGTCGCGGCGCCCCAGGCGGCGAATGAGTTCGTCTGGCCGCTGACGCTCGCGATTTCGCCGACCAACGCGAACGAGATGTACGTGGGGAACAACGCGATCGCCCGCACGACCGACGGCGGCGCGACGTGGACGCGGCTCGGCGCGCCGCACGGCGACCAGACGACGCTGGTGTTCAACGCGGGCGGCACGCTGATCGTGGGCAACGACGGCGGGATGTTCCGATTCAACCCGTCGAATACGACGTTCACGGCGATCAACAACACGCTGTCGATCACCGAGCTGTACATGGTGGCGGCGCATCCGACAAATGCGCTGATGCTGACGGCCGGCGCACAGGACAACGGCGGCATCCAGTTCCGCGGCGCGCTGGGCTGGTCGCTGTACCACGGCGGCGACGGCGGCGACACGGTGTTCGACCCGGCGGCCAACTCGAACACCGTGTATTCGGAGATCGAGTGGTTCTTCCAGCCGACCAACGGCAGCCAGGTCTTCGTGTTCTTCCGCTGCACGATCGGCGGCACGTGCGCGACGAAGATCAGCGGACTGAATCTGAACGACGCCGGGCCGTTCATCCCGAAGCTGGCGCTCGATCGGTCGCGGCCCGATTCGCTCTGGCTCACCGTCGAGCGGCTCTATCGCACGGACAACCGCGCGGACACCTGGGTCGCCGCGTCGCCCTCGGTCAAGGACACGCAGCGATGCTGGTCGGGCACGCCCGGCGCGTCGGGATCGCAGTGCGCGACCGGCGGGTACTTCACGACGGTCGCGCTTGCGCCGTCGAATACCGACGTCGTCTACGCCGGAGCGCTCAACGGGGACATCTGGGTGTCGACCAATCGCGGCGCGACGTGGCGGTCAACCGCCGGCACGACGGTGGCGCCGCTGCCGGTACGGCCGGTGACGCAGATTCAGGTGGATCCGGGCAATCCGTTGATCGCCTACGCGACGTATTCCGGTTTCAACTCGGCGGGGCAGGGCAACGGTCACGTGTTCAGGACGTCGGACGGCGGCCAGTCGTGGACGGACCTCAGCGGAGGTCTGCCCGACATTCCGGCCAATACCGTGCTGATCGATCCGGACGGCGCGGCGACCAACTCGCCGCGTCTGATCTACGTCGGCACCGACATCGGCATCTACCGGTTGCAGGACACGTCGGCCGCCACCTGGCAGACGTTCGGCGCCGGGATGCCGTTCGTGCCGGTGACGCACATCATCTACAACAGCACGACGCGCCAGCTCGTCGCGGCGACCTACGGCCGCGGGATCTGGACGATCTCGCCGAGGTTCTCGCGATGAAGGGAGGGCGCGCGTTGTGCTTCGCCGCGCTCGTACTGGCCGCGTCGTGCGGCGGCAGCAGCGGTAGCCCCTCGTCGCCGAGTTCGAGCCTGAGCCTGGCCGGCACGTGGTCCGGGAAGTTCGAGTATCAAACCGCCGGCGTCAACGTGAATGACGACGTGACGTTGACGATCCTGCAGGCGTCAGCGACCGCGACCGGGAACTGGTCGGCGGCGGGCTTCACGACCGGCACCGTGTCATTCCCCGCGACCGCCACGGTCGCCGGCAGCTTCACCATCACACAGACCAACATCGCGAGCGGCGCCTGCACCGCGTCCAGCACGATCTCCGGCACGGCGACGGCGAGCGACCTCGTGTTCACCGTCGCGAACATCACGCCGACCGCCGCCTGCCCGTGGGCGACGGGAATGAGATTCACCTTACGTAAGTAGCCGGCGGGCTTTAGCCCGCCGGTGGCGCGCGGACCTAAAGGTCCGCGCCTACGTACGGTGGCTACCGTACCGTCACGCTGACGGTCGCGACGCGGCCGCGCGCGTCGGTGACGCTGATGCGATGGACGCCGCGCGAAAGCGGCCAACGATCGGTCGCCACCGGCGTGCCGTCCACCGACCATTCAGTGCGACCCTCGGCGCCGATCGCGCGGAGCGGCAGCGCCTGGAATTCCGGCCGCAAGGTGGGGTCGATCAGGAAGGTCGCGCCGGCCAGCGGACTCGTGATGGTGAGCGATGACCGCCGCGTGGCCGGCTTCGCGGCCGCCGCCACGGATTCCACCGATGGGCCGTGCGTCGCCTTCGTCAGATATCCCGCGTTGGTCGCCCACTCGCGATAGGGCTCGGGCCAGATCGTGACCGGCCCTTCGTCACTCGTGAAGTGCCAGTCGCAGTCGGGAAGCGCGGCGCCTACCGGCAGCCACTCAGTGGCGCGCGACGGGCACGCGTCGCCGGGGCGCAGGCCGGACCGCGCGCACACTTCGACTTGTTCGACGTCGGGCGTCGGCGCGACGATCGGCGTCATGTCGTCGATCGACGCCGATCCGCGCGCGCGCTCGACCGCGGCCATCATGACGTCGTGGAAGATCGGCCCGGCGCCGGTGACGCCCGAAGAATTGTGCAGGGAAGTGCGGTCGAAGTTGCCGACCCACACGCCGACCGTCACGTCCTTCGTGTAGCCGATCGTCCAGTTGTCGCGATAGGACGTCGACGTGCCGGTCTTCACCGCCACGGTGAATGGAAAGTCGAGCGAGCCGCCGCGGCCGAAGATGAAGGCGCGCGCGTCGGCGTCCGACAGGATGCTGGAAATCCAGAACGCCGTCCGGCGCGACACCAGCAGCGACGCGTCCGCGTCGGCCGTCGTCCGGTCGTCGATCTTCGTCACCGCGCGCGGCGCCGCAAACTGGCCGCCGTTGGCGAACGCCGCGTAGGCGGCAGTCAGTTCGTCGAGCCGCACTTCGGCGTCACCCAGCGTGAGCCCCAATCCGTAAAACGCCGCGTCTCGCGTCAGCGTCGTCACGCCCGCTCGGCGCAGCAGTTGCGCGATCGCCGGCACGCCGACATCCGCTGCCAGCGCCACGGCCGGCACATTCTCGGATCCCGCCAGCGCGTGCCGGAGGAGCATCGGCCCGCGATAGCGTCCGTCGTAGTTGCGCGGCCGGTACAGAATGCCCGCTTTGGCGGTCGGGAACTGCGACGGCACATCGGCCAGCACGCGCGAGGGCAGCACGCCCCGTTCGAGCGCCGCCGCATAAGTGAATGGCTTCAGCGCCGAGCCGGGCTGCCGGGGCGCGGTGACGCCGTCGATCGAGCCGCTCGTTCGCCGGTCGCCGTAGTTGCCCGAGCCTTCCCAGGCGAGCCACTCATGCCGTCGGTTGTCGAGGACGACGACGGCGACGTTGGCGGCGTGGTGCTCGTCGAGCGACGGCCGGTGGGCGCTGATGATGCCCTCGACCGTGCGCTGCAGCGCGGCGTCCAGGGTCGTCTCAATCCGTCGCGCGCCGGACGGCGACGTCGCGAGGATGCGCTGGATGAAGTGCGGCGCGAGCCCGGTCGCCGCCGATTCGGCGAGCGACAGCCGCTCGGCCCGCGCCGTCGACAGGTCCGCCGCGCTGAGCCAGCCGCGCTCGGCCTCGATGCGCAGGATTGCCAGCTGGCGGTTGCGCGCGCGCGTGGGATCGTTGCGCGGGTTGTACCGCGTCGGTTGCTGGGGCAGCGCGGCTAGAAACGCGGCTTCCGCCGGCGTGAGCGTCGACGCCGGACGCCCGAAATACTCGAACGACGCGCGCTCGGCGCCGTCGATCTGGTTGCCGTACGGCGCCAGGTTCAGGTAGAGCGCCAGGATCTCCCGCTTGCTCAGCCGATGCTCGAGCCGCTCAGCGAGCACCGCCTCCCGGATCTTCGTCGCCCAGCCCCTGCCGGCCATTGCCGATTGCCCATTGCCGATCGCCCATTGCCCATTACTGATTGCCCATTGCCGATGGACAAGCATCTTGACCACCTGCTGCGTGATGGTCGAGCCGCCTTCCACGCGGCGGAATGCGCGCAGGTTCTTCCAGGCCGCACGCGCGATCGCGAACGGATCGACGCCGGTGTGCCGGAAGAACCGCGCGTCCTCGGCGGCGAGCGTGGCGGAGACGAGCGTCGCCGGCAGGGCGTCGGCCGCGAGCGCGGCGCCTCGAGTCCCGAAGGCCGACCGCGATTCGTACAGTGTCTCGCCGCGGCGGTCGACGATCGTCGTCGACGAGGCCGCGGCCTGCTCGATGAGATGCGGCGGCAGCGGGCCCAGGCGCACCCACGCCGTCGTCGCGGCGAGCGCCGCGATCCCGACGAGCGCGATGCGAAGCCGCCGCCGCGTCATTTGATGATGATCGTCGCCGCCGTCGACCGGCCGTTCACATCCGGCGCGTACATTTCCTCCGCCCGCGTGCCGGCGGCGCTGAACGTGCCGGACGTGGTCGCGCGGACGAGGTAAGTGAACTCGTAGCGGCCGGTGCCGAGTTTGGTCGCGAAGAGCTGCACGCGGTCGTCGAGTTTCTCGATGCGGTCGAAGCCGTCGCGCAGCCACCACGCCGCCCAGCCGCCCGTGGCCGAGAGGTCGTTGGACTGCATCGAAGACTCGCGGGCCAGATCGGCGGCGGTCGTGCGGAACACGCCGTCCACCGCTTCGAAGCCCGCAGGAATCGGATCGGTCACCGCCACGAAACGCCGCTCGCTGGGCACCGTGACCGTCAGGGTCACGCGCACCAGGTCGCCGGCGCTGAACGACGAGGCCGCCGTGCCGGCGCCGTTCTCGACGAACGTCTCGAAACGCCGCTCGACCTTGATGCCGCGATCGTTTGCCGCCGCCGACGGGCTCGGCGCGTACTGCAGGCGCGCGGTGTAGAACGTCGTGCCGGCGCCGGTGGCTGTGACGACGAGATCGGTCGCGGCGGCGGTGGTTGCGGCGACGACGTCGCGCATGGCGAGCGAGAACGACTGCGCGGCCGTCGAACGGCCCTTGAACGTGCCGGTGCCGACGGCTTTGGCGCCGAGCGTCACCGCGGCCGTGAAGTTGGGCTCCTCGGACTCGTAGGTCCTGTAATACCGAACGAGGCTCTCGAGCGCGCGGGCGTTCTCGTGCGTGTTGCCCCAGCGTCCGTTCTCACGCACCGACAACAGCCACCGGGCCATTGGCGCCGCCGAGGCGGGAGCATCGCCGCGTCGCGCGAAGCCCTCGAGCACCACCGCGGTGCTGTTGTCGGTG
>SCUN01000136.1 GCA_004297655.1 Acidobacteriota bacterium
GCAAAAGCAAAGCGACCGGCATCCAAGCCCAAGGCGTCCTCAAAGAGCGCCCCCAAAGGCTCAAAGAAGCCCGCCCAGGCTCCGAAACCGAGTCCGGCGACCGCAAAACCCTCGATTCCCTACAAGCCGGCGCCCCCCCCGCCGCCGCCACCGCTTGCGACGCCGAAACCGCCGTCGCCGGAAGCCGTCTCCGCCTTCGAGCTCGGCATGGCCGAACTTCAGCGTCACAACTACGCGGCCGCCCGGACGACATTTCTGAGCATCCTCGACCGCTTCCCGACCGAAGGCTTCCTCGCCGATCGTGCGCGCGTCTACCTGCAGCTCGCCGACCGCGAACTCCAGAAGCGCCCAGCCACCGGAGGCACGGTCGAAGAACGACTGACCGCGGCCACGGCTGCGCTCAACAACAATGACGAAGCGGAGGCCGCACGGCTGGCGGAAAGCGCATTCCGAGACGACCCTTCGCAGGATCTCGCCGCCTACCTCCTCGCCATCGTCGCCGCCCGACAGGGCCGGACGGACGAGGCGCTGGCGCACATCAAGACCGCGATCCGCATCAACCCGGAAAGCCGGCTGCAGGCGCGTCAGGACGAGGAGTTCGATGTCCTGCTCGACCTCGACGAGTTCCACACGCTGACCGAAGCGCCGCCGGCGCCGGCGGCCTCAGCCCCGCTCAAGAAGCCGCTCAAGCGGGGACGCTAGGGCCAGCCACCATGACTGCGGTGCATGTCGTCGTCCTCGCCGCCGGCAAGAGCACGCGGATGAAGTCCGCGCGGCCCAAGGTGCTCCACGATCTGTCCGGCCGCATGCTGATCGAGCACGTGCTGCATTCCGCCGCGGCGCTCGAGCCGGAAACCATGACGCTTGTCGTGGGTCACGCGGCCGACGATGTGCGGGCGGCGCTGGCGGGTTGGCCATCGCTGCAGTTTGTCGTGCAAGCGCCACAGCTCGGCACGGGCCACGCGCTGCTCCAGGCTGAATCGGTGCTCAAGGACAAGAAGGGCGTGGTCCTGCTGCTCTACGGCGATGTGCCGCTGCTTTCGACGAGCACATTACAGCGATTGCTCGAGACACATCGCGGCAAGAAAGCGGCCGCAACGATCCTCACGACCGAGATGCCGGATCCCTACGGCTACGGTCGCATCGTGCGCGACGCCAAAGGCAACATTTCGCGGATCGTCGAAGAGCGTGACGCGTCGGCCCAGGAACACAAGATCCGCGAAATCAACAGCGGCATCTATGCATTCAACCTCAGCGGCCTGTTCGACGCGCTCCACAATCTCGCCAACGACAACGCGCAAGGCGAGTACTACCTGACCGATCTGGTCGCGGCGTTCTATCAGGCCAAGAAGAAGGTCGAATCGCTCCTGCTCGATTCACCGGACGAACTCCGCGGCATCAACAGCCGCGTCGAGTTAGCGGAAATGACGGCGATCGTCCGGGCGCGCAAGAACCGCGCATTGATGATCGGCGGCGTCACACTCGAAGATCCGTCATCCGCTTACATCGATGAAGATGTCACGGTCGGCGCGGACACCACGATCGGGCCGAATGTCCGTCTCCAGGGCAAGACATCGGTGGGGGAGCGCTGCAGGATCGAAGCCGGTTCCAGGCTCGCGCACGTGACGGTGGGCAACGGCGTGACGATTCTCGATCACTGTGTCATCACCGAAGCCGTCATCGGCGACGAGGCGAAGATCGGACCGTTTGCGCATGTGCGGCCGGCCTCGGTCGTCGGCCCGTCGGCGCATGTGGGCAACTTCGTCGAGCTGAAGAAGACCACGCTCGGCAAGGGCTCGAAGGCGAACCATCTCGCGTATCTCGGCGACGCCAAGATCGGCGATGGCGTCAACGTCGGCGCCGGCACGATCACCTGCAACTACGACGGTGTCAACAAGCACGTCACCACGATCGAAGACGGCGCGTTCATCGGCAGCGACACGCAGCTCATCGCGCCGGTGACCATCGGCCGCGGCGCGTATGTCGGCACCGGCACGACCGTCCGCGAGGACGTGCCGGCCGGCGCGTTGGCGGTCAGCGCCGGCAAGCAGCGCAACATCGAAGGCTGGGTCGCGGACAAGCAGCGCCGGCGTCGCGACAAGAAAGAGTAGGGCAGCGTCATGTGCGGCATCGTCGGATATGTCGGACCTCGTCCTGTGCTTCCGATCCTCATCGAGGGTCTCCGCAAGCTCGAATATCGCGGCTACGACTCGGCGGGCGTCGCGCTCATCAGCGGCGGCGAACTCGACCTGCGGCGCAGCGCCGGCAAACTGTCGAAGCTCGAAGACGTCATCGCGCTGAAGCCGTTTCCCGCGAACGTCTCCCACTACGGCATGGGTCACACGCGCTGGGCCACGCATGGCCGGCCCACCGAAGAGAACGCCCATCCGCATCGCGACTGCAAGGGCCGGATCGTCGTTGTCCACAACGGCATCATCGAGAACTACCTCGAGCTCAAGCGCGAGTTGATTGCCGAAGGTCACAAGTTCGTCACCGAAACCGACACCGAAGTGGTCGCGCATCTCCTGGAGAAGGAAAGTCGCGGCGACGGCCTGCTCGCCGCGACCCGCCGGGCGCTGAAGCGGCTGCGGGGACTGTTTGCGCTCGTGCTGCTTTCAGCGGACGATCCGGACCAGATCATCGCCGTGCGCAACGGGCCGCCGGTCGTTGCCGGCATCGGCGACGGCGAGTACTTCATCGCGTCGGACGTGCCCGCGATCCTCGCGCATACACGAGACGTTGTCTTCTTGAACGACGAAGAAGTGGCGATCATCACGCCGACGGGCGCGCGATTCGAAGACTTCAACGGCGTCGAGCACAAGCGGGACACCCAGCGCATCACCTGGGATCCGGTGATGGCGGAGAAGGCCGGCTACAAGCACTTCATGCTCAAGGAAATCCACGAGCAGCCGTGGGCGGTTCGTGAAACCGTGCTCGGCCGCGCATCGGCGGAGACCGGCCGCGTCTATCTCTCAGAGATGGCGCTGGACGAGGCGGCGCTGCGCGAGATCGACCGCGTGATCATCCTGGCCTGTGGCACCTCCTGGCATTCGGGCCTGGTGGGGAAGTTCCTGATCGAAGAGCTCGCGCGGCTGCCGGTCGAAGTGGACTACGGCTCGGAGTACCGCTACCGCGATCCGATCGCCGACAAGAACACGCTCGCGATCGTGATCACGCAGTCTGGCGAGACCGCCGACACGCTCGCGGCGCTCCGTGAAGCCAAGAGCAAGGGCGCCAAGAGCATCGCCATCTGCAATGTCGTCGGCAGCATGGCCACACGTGAAGCCGACGGCACGGTCTATACGCACGCCGGTCCGGAAATCGGCGTCGCCTCGACGAAAGCGTTCACGACGCAGCTCGTCGCGCTACAGCTACTCGCCGTTCACCTCGCGCAGGCGCGGGGCACGATTAAGACGGAGCGGGCCAAGGCGCTTCTTGACGGGCTCGATCTGCTCCCGGTCTTGATCGAAAACGCGTTGAAGGTCGACGCGCACATTCAGGAAATCGCAAAACGCTTCTCGCCGTGCAGCGACTTCCTGTACCTGGGCCGCGGCATCAACTACCCGATCGCGCTGGAAGGCGCGCTGAAGCTCAAAGAGATTTCGTACATCCACGCGGAAGGCTATCCGGCCGGCGAGATGAAACACGGCCCGATTGCGCTCATCGACGAGAACATGCCCGTGGTGGCGCTCGTGCCGAACGACCTGGTGTTCGAGAAGATGATCGGCAACATCCAGGAAGCCAAGGCGCGCGGCGGTTCGGTCATCGTCGTCACGACGACATCAAAGAAGGACGCGTTGGGCGATGTGCTCGGCCACAAAGATGAGTTGATTGTCGTGCCCGACACGGATCCGTTACTGACGCCGGTGTTGATGGTCGTGCCGCTGCAGTTGCTCTCGTATCACATCGCGCTCAGGCGCGGCTGCGACGTCGATCAGCCGAGGAACCTCGCCAAGAGCGTAACTGTGGAATAAACCCATTCACCTTGGAGTTCGTGGAGACATCTCCATGGCTCTCCAGGGTTAGATCGCCCTAACGACGGCACCGCCGAATTCGCTCGTCGACGTTGTCCCGCCGAGATCCGCAGTTCTCAGACCTGAGGCTAGCGCCGCCTCGACGGCTCGCTCGAGCGCCGTCGCTTCGGCGTCGAGCTTGAGGCCCGATCGCAACATCATCGCCGCCGAAAGCAGGGCGCCGCAGGGATTCGCGATGTTCTTGCCCGCGATCGTCGGCGCCGAACCATGCACCGGCTCGAAGAGACCCGGCCCGGCGCCGAGGCTCGCCGAGGGCAACATGCCGAGCGAACCGCAGATCGCGCCCGCTTCGTCAGACAAGATGTCGCCGAACAGGTTTTCCGTGAGCACGACATCGAAGGACGCCGGCGCGCACGCCAGCTTCATCGCGCAGGCATCGACATACTCGTGCGTCAGTTGCACATCCGGATAGCTCTTCGCGACGTCGTTGACGACCGCGCGCCAGAGTTGTGATGTCTCGAGCACATTGGCTTTGTCGACCGACACCACGCGCTTGCCCCGGAGTCGTGCGAGATCGAACGCCACGCGCGCGACGCGTTCGACTTCGGGCCGCGCGTATCTCAGCGTGTTGATGGCCTGATCGGTCGCCCGATTCCATTCACGCGGCTCGCCGTAGTACAGCCCGCCGAGCAACTCGCGCACGACGATCATGTCGGTGCCGGCCAGGGTTTCTTTCTTGAGAGGGGAGTTATCCTCCAGCCCGTTCCAGGCCCTCGCTGGACGCAGGTTCGCGAACACGCCCAGCGATTTTCTCAGCGCAAGAAGCGCGGACTCCGGCCGCGAACCGGGCGGCAAATGATCGAACGCCGGATCGCCAACCGCGCCCAGCAGCACCGCGTCGGAGGCCATCGCGGCCTCGAGCGTCGAGGCGGGCAGGGGAGGGCGATTCGCCTTCAACGCGGCGCCGCCGATCAGATGTTCGCTGAACGTGAAGTCGCGTTGGAACGTCCCGCCGATGCGTTCAAGCGCGCGCCGGGCCTCGCGAATCACTTCCGGGCCGATGCCGTCGCCCGGAAGCAGTACGACCTTATACGCCAAATCCGTAGCCTGCCTCAGGTACCGCGAACTCGCGCGCCGCGCGCCGCGCGGTGCCGGATACCTCGGCAATGATGCCCTCGAGATCGGCGTCCGTGATGTGTTTTTGTGTGTCAGCGAGCGACGTCATCCGCCGGTACGCCGCGTCGAGCTGTTGCCGCGTCAATTCGTAGCCGAGCTGCTCGCAACGTTTTTGCACGGCGTGACGACCCGAATGTTTGCCCAGCACGAGCGTGGTCCGCGGCACGCCGACGTCTTCCGGCCGCATGATCTCGTACGTCCGCCGGTCTTTGAGCATGCCGTCCTGGTGAATACCGGCTTCATGCGCAAAGGCGTTGCGTCCCACGATGGCCTTATTGGCCTGGACCGATTCATTGGTCAGCGAGGTCAGCAGCTGACTCGAGGGATAGAGCTCCCTGGTGTTGATCGACGTCTCGAACGGCAGTCGATCCGCGCGAATGCGCGTCGCCATGATCACTTCCTCGAGCGACGCGTTGCCCGCGCGCTCGCCGATGCCGTTGATCGTGCATTCGACCTGGCGCGCGCCGGCGCCGAGCGCCGCGAGCGAATTGGCCGCGGCGAGACCCAGATCATCGTGGCAGTGCGTGCTGAAGACCGCGCGGTCCGCATTCGGCACGCGGCCGATGATCGACGTGAAGAACTCGGCGACCTCATCGGGCGTGGAGTAGCCCACCGTGTCCGGCAGATTGATCGTCGTCGCGCCCGCCTCAATGACCGATTCGATGACCTTGCAGAGATAGTCGCGATCGCTTCGCGTCGCGTCTTCGGCGGAGAACTGCACGTCGCTGGTGTAGCCGCGCGCGCGACGGACGGCGGCCACGGCCGCATCCAGCGCGGCCTCGCGCGTCATGCGGAGTTTGCGGTCGAGGTGGAGGTCGCTGGTGGCGATGAAGGTGTGGATGCGCGACCGGCGCGCGGGCGCGATCGCCCAGGCGGCGCGATCGATGTCGTTCGGTGCGCACCGGGCCAGGGCCGCCACGATCGGCCGTTCCAGCGCCAGCGCGACCTTCCTGACCGCCTCGGCATCATCCTCCGACGCAATCGGGAAGCCAGCCTCGACGATGTCCACGCCGAGGGCCTCGAGCTGGCGGGCCATCCGGACCTTCTCGTCGGTTGTCAGGGAGAAACCGGGAGCCTGCTCGCCGTCGCGCAGGGTCGTGTCGAAGACCACTAACCGGCACTTGTCCATGGTTGCCAGTGTCAGGGGCAGTATAGATAAAAGTCAAAGTTATAATCTTTAGGTTTATTTCAGTTATTCTTATCTTAATGACCGTCGAGGACCTGCGCGTATTCGCCACCGTCGCCGCCGAACGTAGCTTTTCGAGGGCCGCCCGCAAGCTCCGGCGGACCCAGCCGGCGGTCAGCCAGGCCATTCGCCGTCTCGAAGAGGGATCCGGCGAGCGGTTGATCGACCGGTCGTCGCGCGACGGCACGCTCACCGACGCGGGCGAACTGCTGCTCTCGTACGCGAACAGGATTCTGCGACTGGTCGAAGAAGCCGCGGCCGGCGTGCACGAACTGCGCGACGTGCAGAAGGGCCGCGTGGTGATCGCCGCCAACGAAGCCGGCGTCCACGCGTTGCTGCCGCTCTTCGAGACCTTCCGCCGGGAGCACCCCGGCGTGCTCGTCGATGTCCGCCGCGTGGCGTCGCGGCAGATTCCCCAGGAAGTGCTCTTGCGCTCGGTGGACTTCGGCGTCCTCACGTTTGCGCCGTCGGAACACGAGCTCCAGACCGTGCCCCTCGCAAGCGATGAACTGGTGCTCCTCGTGCGTCCCGACGATCCGCTGGCGAAGCGCAAGCAGATCACAATGGAGGAGATGGGGCGGTTGACGATAATCGCGCACAACGACCCGTCGCCGGCCCGCGACCAGGTGCTGCGGCTCTACGAGCAGCGTCACGCCGCGCTCAACATCCGGCTCTCGCTGCCGAGCCTCGACGGCATCAAGCGCGCGGTGGAAATGGGACTAGGCGTCGCGTTGTTGCCGCGGCGTTGCGCGATCTCGGAGATTTCTCGCGGGCAGCTCGCGGCGGTGATCGTGCCGGAACTGCGGTCGCCGCGCGAAGTGCGATTCGTCTATCGGAAAGACGGCGGGCTGTCGCACGCCGCGAGAGCGTTTCTCGAGATCGTCAGAAGGAGTAAGGCAGCTTAGCGTCGACGGCTTCGACGTCGGCGTAGTTCTGCAGAAGCAGGCCCGCGCCATCCCACTGGCCTGAGATCAGCGCGTGTCTCGCATGCGGAGGAAGCTGGATCGGCCAGGATTTCCCGCCGGCGGTCGCGACGCCGGATTCGAGGTTCACGGCCACGACGAGGGCCGGGTTTCCCTCGACGATCTTCATGAGCGACTCGATGTCATCCGCCCCGAGCGAAACGCACGCGAGGCCGATCATCAGCGAGTTGCTGAAGAAGATGTCCGCGAACGATTCGCCGACGACCGCGCGGAATCCGCGACGGTAGAGCGCCTGCGGCGCATGCTCGCGCGACGACCCGCAGCCGAAATTCTTGTTCACGATCAGCATCGTTGCGCCGATCGAGGCTGGTGCGTCAAACGGATGAACGCCGCCATCGCGTCTCATCGCCGCGCGATCGTCGAAGAACACGTTCGCGTCGAGCCCGTCAAACGTCACCGTCTTCAAGAACCGCGCGGGAATGATCCGATCGGTGTCGATGTCGTTGCCGCGAAGCACGATCGCGTGCCCAGAAACCGATGTGATGGCCGAATTCTCCATGGCCCTCAACGGCCCTCCAAGGTGAGGATCTTCCGCACGTCGACGACCGCGCCCTCAATCGCCGCAGCGGCGACCATCGCCGGACTCATGAGCAGCGTGCGGCCGGTGGGGCTGCCCTGACGGCCCTTGAAGTTCCGGTTCGATGACGAGGCGCAGACTTCCGAGCCGTTCAGCCGATCGGGGTTCATTGCCAGACACATCGAGCAGCCGGCGCCGCGCCAGTCAAAGCCGGCGGCCTGGAAGATCTCATGCAGCCCTTCCTTCTCAGCGGCCTTGCGGACGGCCTGCGAGCCCGGAACCACCATCGCGCGCACATTCGGCGCGACCTTGCGCCCAGCGATGACGCGCGCCGCTTCCCGAAGATCCGAGAGCCGGCCGTTCGTGCAGGACCCGATGAACGCGACGTCGACCTTTGTGCCGGCGATCGGCTGGCCCGCCCTGAATCCCATGAACGCGAGCGAGTCCGGGTCCGCGCCGGCCGGCAGCCGGTCGCCAACGCCGATCGACTGGCCGGGATTGGTGCCCCACGTGACCGTCGGCGCGATCTCCTCCGCCCGGAATGACACTTCGTCGTCGTACCGCGCGCCGGGATCCGACGCGAGCGCCGCCCACCGTTTCTTCGCGGCGACGAAGTTCGCGCCAATCGGCGCGAAGAGCCGGCCCGCCAGGTAATCTGCCGTCGTCTCATCGGGATTCACGTAGCCGATGCGCGCGCCGCCCTCGATCGACATGTTGCAGATCGTCATGCGCTCGTCCATCGTGAGCCGCTCGATCGTGTCGCCGGCATATTCGTAGGCGAAGCCCACGCCGCCCTCGACGCCTAACCGCTGGATGATCGTCAGGATGATGTCTTTGGCGTACACGCCGGCGGCGAGATTCCCCGACACGCTGATCCGCCGGACCTTCAACGGCGTCATCGCAAGACATTGAGACGCAAGGACGTCGCGCACCTGCGACGTGCCGATGCCAAACGCCAGTGCGCCGAACGCTCCGTGAGTTGACGTGTGGCTGTCGCCGCACGCGATGGTCATGCCGGGCTGCGTCAACCCGAGTTCCGGTCCGATGACGTGCACGATGCCCTGACGGCCGGACGAAAGATCGAACAATGGAATCTTGTGTTCCAGGCAGCTCTTCTCGAGCGCCGCGGTCATCTGCTCGGCCATCGCGTCCTGGAATGGACGCGCGACCGACGCGGTGGGGACGATGTGATCCACCGTGGCAAAGGTCCGATGCGGCGCGCGCACGGTCCAACCCCGGGCGCGCAGCATGTCAAACGCCTGCGGGCTCGTGACCTCGTGAATCAGGTGCAGGCCAATGTAGAGCTGGGTCTGGCCGGTCGGCAACTGCCGGACCGCATGCTGGTTCCAGACCTTCTCGAACAGCGTTTGGGCCATTTCCGGGTTCCCATCCTAACAGCGTCAACGAAAACGCATTCAGGCATTGTCTTTGCTTATTCGAAAAGTCCGGTATTCTGAGAATCCGCCTGATGCAATCGACCGAGCTCGACGCACTCAATCCAGAACAGCGCGAGGCCGTCACCCATACCGACGGTCCGTTGCTCATCCTCGCCGGCGCGGGCTCCGGCAAGACGCGTGTGATCACATACCGCATCGCGCACCTGATCGGCGAGGGCCACGCCGCTCCCGACCAGGTGCTCGCGGTCACATTCACGAACAAGGCCGCCGAGGAAATGCGCAGCCGAGTCGAGCAACTCGTCGGCGAAGAGCGCCGGCCGGTCTGGATGTCGACGTTTCATTCGCTTTGCGCCCGGCTCCTCCGGCGCGAAGCGCCCGCCATCGGGCTCACGCGTGATTTCGTCATCTACGATTCCTCCGACCAGCTCGCCGTCGTCAAACAGGCGCTCAAGTCGCTCGACATCGACGACAAGTTCATTCCGCCCCGGGTCGCGCTCTCGCGCATCAGCCACGCCAAGAACAAGATGGAGAGCCCTGACGACCTCAAGCAGGGCTGGGGTCTCAAAGACCAGCAGATCGCCAAGGTCTACGAGGTCTATCGCCGCGTCCTGACCGATGCCGGCGCGCTCGACTTCGACGACCTGTTGCTCAAGACGGTCGAGTTGTTCGAGACGAACGAACAGGTCCGCGACTTCTACGGCCGCCGTTTCCGCTACGTGATGATCGATGAGTATCAGGACACGAATCGTCCGCAGTACATGCTCATCAAGCGCCTCGTCGAGCAGCACCACAACCTCTGCGTCGTCGGCGACCCCGACCAGTCGATCTACAAGTGGCGTGGCGCGGACCTCAAGAACATCCTCGACTTCGAGCAGGACTTCCCGGAGGCGAAGATCGTGCGTCTCGAGCAGAACTACCGCTCGACGCAGGTGATTCTCGACGCCGCATCGGCCGTCATCAAACGCAACACCGGCCGTAAGGAAAAGACGCTGTGGACGGCCAAGAAGGGCGGCGACGAGATCCTCTACATGCGCGCCGGCGACGAAATCGAGGAGGCCGATTTCATCGTGCGCGCCGTTCGCGAGGCGCAGCTGACAGATTCAAAGACGATGATCTCCGTGCTCTATCGCACCAACTCGCAGTCGCGCGCGATCGAAGACGCGCTGATGCGCGAGGGCGTGCCGTACCGGATCATCGGGGGCGTCCGGTTCTACGAGCGGAAGGAAATCAAGGACGTTCTCGCGTACCTCCGCCTCGTCATCAACCCGCATGACGACGTGAGTTTTCGACGGGTGGTGAATGTGCCGTCGCGCGGCATCGGCAAGGTCGTGATGGACGCGCTCGACGGCGTGGACCTTGGCGCGTCGGATGCTCTGCCGCCGCTCCTGGCGGCGGGACTTGACCCGGTCGTGTCGCAGCGGTCGCTGTGGTCCCGGATGCACGTCGTGCTCGACAAGCGGCTCGTCCAGCCGCGGGCGCTCGCCGCGCTGACGTCGTTCCGCGATGTCATCCTGACCCTGGCCGGCGACGCCCAGAATGCCGGCGTGCACGGCATCATCGCGCGCACGCTCGAAGACAGCGGCTACTTGAAGGACCTCCGTGAGGAGAAGAGTGAAGACGCCGAAGCGCGGATCGAGAACCTGATGGAACTGGTCTCGGCCGCGGGCGAATACGAAGGCCGCGACCCCGAGGCGTCGCTCGGCGGGTTCGTCGATCGGTTGTCCCTTCTGTCCGAAGCGGACGAAGAAGACGGGGCGAAGGAAGCTCGAGTGTGGCTGATGTCGATGCACGCGGCAAAAGGCCTCGAGTTTCCGATCGTGATCGTCGCGGGCCTGGAGGAAGGACTCTTTCCGCATTCCCGCGCGTTGCAGGACGAGGACGACATCGAAGAAGAGCGCCGGCTGTGCTACGTGTGCATCACCCGCGCGCGCGAACGGCTGATTCTGACGAGCGCGTCGCGCCGGAGGATCTTCGGCGAGTATCAGGGCACCGAGCCCTCGCGGTTCCTCGATGAGATTCCGGCGAATCTCGTGCGGCGCCTCGAGCCGATGACCTCGACGCCGTCATGGGCCTCGCCGCGATATGAAACGAGGAATCCGTATGCGCGGCGCGGCGCGTACGGCGGCACCGCCCGCGAAAAACCGGCAAAGTCGTTCGCCTACGAGGATGAGGATCAAACCGCTTCGGGCGTGCGTAACGGCCAGCGCGTCAGGCACAAGCAGTTTGGCGTGGGCACCGTCGTCGGCGTCGAGGAGCACGGTGATGACTTCAAGATCACCGTCCGGTTCGCCTCCGTGGGCACGAAGAAACTGATCGGGAAATACGCCGGCCTCGAGCCGGCGTAATGGTCAACCGCCAACGGTAGCCGCAGGGCTTCAGCCCTGCGGGCTCCCGGCGGGCTAAAGCCCGCCGGCTACATCGTCGTCTGAGTTGTCACTCTCCGGCTCGCTCAGCGCCGCAATCGACACAACCTTGTCATCGTCGGCGAGATCGATCAGCCGCACGCCCTGGGTGTCGCGGCCGATCGGGCGCATGTCGCCGGTGTTCATGCGAATGACCTGACCGCCGCTCGTCACCAGTA
>SCUN01000137.1 GCA_004297655.1 Acidobacteriota bacterium
CTCGACGAGCCGATGTCGGGGCTCGATCCGATCGGCCGCCGGGATGTTCGCGAGATGATCCTCGCCCTGCGCGATGAAGGGCGGACGATTCTGTTCAGCTCGCACATCCTGTCCGACGCCGAGCAACTCTGCAGCCGCGTCGGCATTCTCGCGCGGGGCCGCATCGCGCGGATCGGCTCGCTGGCCGAGCTCACGGCAACGGCGTCGCTCGAAGACGTGTTCATGGAGGCGGTCCGGTGACGATCGCGCTGATCGCGTGGCACGTGTTCAAGGACGGCGCGCGCAGCCGCACGCTCGTCAGCCTGGTCGGTTTCGCGTTCGCGCTCTTCGGGATTTCGCTGCTGCTCGCGCAGCTCAGCGCCGGCCAGGATCTGAAGATCATCAAGGACATCGGGCTATCGGTCATTGAGCTCGCGGGAGTCTTGATGGCCGTGCTCCTGGGCGTGGGGCTCGTGGCCAAGGAAATCGAACGCCGCAGCATCTACGCCCTGCTGGCCCGGCCGATCCGCCGCACCGATTTCATCGTCGGGAAGTACCTCGGACTCGTCGCGACGCTCGCCGCCAACGTCGGCGTGATGACGGTGGCGCTGTATGCAGTGCTGTTCTACATTCGCGCGACGTCGCCGGACGCCGTGCGGCTGTCGTGGGACGCGCCCGCGCTCGATCCGGCGATCATCAAGGCGTCGGTGCTGATCGTCGCGGAACTCGCGCTGCTGACGTCGGTGTCGCTGTTCTTTTCGACGTTCTCCTCGAGCGTGCTCTGGTCCACGCTCTTCAGCCTCGGCGTCTACGTCGCCGGGTCGATGAGCACGCAGCTGGCCGAGCTTGCCGCGGCGGTCGGCTCGCGTACCGCGGGTGTCGTCAGCCAGGTCGTGGCCGTCATTCTGCCCGCGTTCGGCGCGTTCGACGTGAAGGGGCAGGTGGTGCACGGCCTCGCGGTGCCGCTGCCGTTTGTCCTGATGACCGTGGCGTACGGGCTGACGTACTCGGCCGCCGTGCTGCTGGCTTCAGCGGTGGTCTTTTCCCGGCGGAATTTCGAATGACGCCTCGAGTGCGGGCGATCGCCGGCGCCGTGATCGTCGCGGCCATGATGCTGGGGGCGTCGGGGATACTGCGCGCGCGTGACACGCGCGCGCCCTTAGCGAGTTCCACCGACCGCTGGCTCTACATCCGGTCGCCGCGCGTCGGGCGCGTGCTGGCGATGAACTTCGCGCCGCTCGTCGCCGACTCGTACTGGCTGCGGACGATCCAGCATTTTGGCGGCGACCGCCTGACGCGGCGGCAAGGCCGGCCGTTTGAACTGTTGTATCCGCTCCTCGATCTCACCACGTCGCTCGATCCGCGTTTCACGGTGGCGTACCGGTTCGGCGCCATCTTCCTGTCGGAAGCGCCGCCTGGCGGACCGGGCCAGGGCGATCAGGCCATCGCGCTGCTCGAGAAGGGGCTCCGCGAGTCGCCGAACAAGTGGCAGTACGCCCACGACATCGGGTTCGTGAAGCTATGGCACGACGCGGACTCGAAGGCAGCCGCGCTCTGGTTCAAGCGCGCCGCAGCAATGTCAGGGGCGCCCAACTGGCTCGGGCCGCTGGCGGCGACGACGATGATGACGGGCGGGGATCGGAATGCGGCGCGCGGCTGGCTGACGGAAATGCGACAGACGGCGACCGAGGAGTGGGTGCGCAAGATCGCCGACCGCCGGCTCGCGCAACTCGTCGCGTTGGACGACATCGACCAGTTGCAGGCGATGGTGCCCGCGTTTCAGGCGAAGATGCATCGCGACCCGACCGGCTGGGATGACTTCCAGGCCGCCGGATTGTTGCGCGGCATGCCGACCGATCCGAGCGGCGCGCCGTACGTGTACTTCCCGGCGAGCGGGCGGGTGCGGCTGCATCCCAATTCGGCGCTCGGGCCCTTGCCGGTGCTGCCCGGCAGCGAGCGGTAGCGGCAATGGGTTCATTCCCGATCATCTCGGTCGATATCGACCTCATTCCCTTCGTCGGCATGATGCTGCTTGGTCTTTGCATCGGCAGTTTCCTGAACGTCTGCATCTACCGGCTGCCGCGCGGCGAGTCGGTGGCGTCGCCGGGGTCCCGCTGCACCGCATGCGGCACGCCGATTCGTTGGTACGACAACGTGCCTGTGGTGAGTTACCTCGTGCTCGGCGGCAAGTGCCGCGCGTGTCGAGCGCACGTCTCGGCGCGATACGTGCTGGTCGAAGTGCTCACCGGCGTCGTGTTTGCGGGGCATGCGCTCGTCTTCGAGCCGGGCGTGCTCCTCGCCGCGCGCGCGATCTTTGCGGCGCTGCTCATCGCGCTGTTCTTCATCGATCTCGAACATCAGTTGCTGCCGAACGCGTTGACGTGGCCGGGGATCGCGATCGGGATCGCCGCGAGGAGACTCGCGCCGATC
>SCUN01000138.1 GCA_004297655.1 Acidobacteriota bacterium
CCAGGCGCAGCGGTTGAATCTGGCGAGAGCGCTGCTGCGCGACGCGTCGATCTGGCTGATCGACGAGCCGACCCGGAGCCTCGACCCCGACGGCCAGGCGGCGATGTGGCGCCTGATTCGGGAGCGCGCCCGCGAGCGCGCGGCGACCGTGATCGCGGCAACCCACGATCTGGCCGGCGTTGCCGGCATCGCGGATCTCACGGTGACGCTCCCATGAGCTGGCGCCGCGAAGCCGCCGCGATGTTCCGTCGCGATTACCTCACCGATCTGCGGTACCGCGTCGTCTTCCTGATCAGCCTCGTCGACGCGGCTCTGCTCCTGGCGTCGTACGCGTTCCTCGCGCGCGTGTTCGGCGCGGCCGAACCCAACGGCTACGCGCCGCTGCCGTTTCTGCTCGTCGGCATCGCGCTCACCGACAGCCTCACGACGTCGCTCGTGTGTCTCTCGCAGGGTGTGCGCAACAACCAGCAAGCGGGCACGCTGAAAGCGATGCTGGCGCTGCCCCTGTCGCCCGCGCGACTGATGCTGCTCTCGATGCCGTATCCGGCGCTGCGCGCCGCGATCGACTTCGTCATCTTCATTTGCATGGCCATCGCGCTCGGGCTTCCAGTGTCCACGATCAACTTCGGCGCCACGCTCGTCGTCTTTCTCCTCTCGGTCGGTGCGATGTTGAGTCTCGCGCTGTTGTCGGCGTCGTTCACCGTCGTGTTCAAACGCGGCGATCCGGTGATGTGGGCGCTCGGCGCGGCGACGTGGTTGCTCTCCGGCGTGTTGTACCCAACCGACGTGTTGCCGCCGATGCTCGCTCGCGTCTCGTCGCTTCTGCCGACGACGCACGCGCTGGCGGCGGTGCGCGCGACCGCGATCGACGGTGCGTCGCTCGCCGCGGTTGGCCGGGACGCGGGGGTGCTTGCGGCGTTCGCGCTGATCGGCGTGCCGTTCGGTTTGTGGGCGTTCACTGTGGCGGTCAATCACGCCCGCCGAGCCGGCACACTCGGGCACACATGAGTCCGCCTGTGCTGAAGCTCCGGCGAGACAGAGTGCCCGACGGCGCCGCCGGCTGGGACGAGTACGCGGCCTTCTACGATTGGGAGAACGCGCAGACGGTGGGCCGGCGTGACGTGCCGTTCTGGCAACTGCTCGCGCGGAGGACGCGCGGCCAGGTGCTCGAGTTGGGCGCCGGCACCGGGCGTCTGACGTTGCCGCTGGCGCGCGCGGCCGGCCGCCGCGTCATCGGCATCGACCGGTCCGCGCCGATGTTGGCGCGCGCGGTTCAGAAGGCGAAACGCCTGAAAGCCGGAGGGCTGAAGCCCTCCGGCTTCGTTCGCGGCGACATTCGCGCGCTGCCGTTCCGGGCGAAGCGTTTCACTCTGGTGATCGCGCCGTACGGGATGTTGCAGTCGCTCACGAGCGAGCGCGACCTCGGCCGTTTGTTGAAGGAAGTGGCGCGCGTGCTGGTCCCAGGCGGCGTCTTCGGGATCGACCTCGTGCCCGATCTGCCGGTGTGGGAGGAGTACCGCCGGTCGGTCCGGCTCCGCGGCCGCGTGGGTTCGGCCTCGATTCGGCTGATCGAGTCCGTGCGGCAGGATCGGCGGCGCGGCGTCACGATCTTCGATCAGGAATTTGTCACTTCGGTCCGGGGGCGCCGGCCCGTGGTGCGCCGATTCTCGCTGGCGTTTCGCACCTTGCCCGTGCCGAAGGTGGTCGCCCGGCTCGAAAAGGCCGGTTTTGACGTGGAGCACATCCTCGGCGACTACATCGGCGGGGCCTGGGACGAGCGCGCGGACGTCTGGCTGGTCCTGGCCCGGCGGGCCGGGCGGGCAAACGGGCGTGTTAGGATTTAAGTTCTTTCGGAGAGATCAATGTCAGGCCATTCCAAGTGGCACACGATTAAGCACAAAAAGGGCGCCGCCGACGCAAAGCGCGGCAAGATCTTCACGCGGATCATCAAGGAACTGACCGTCGCGGCACGTCACGGCGGCGGGGATCCTGACAAGAACCCGCGTCTGCGCACGGTCATCGCCGACGCCAAGGCCGTCAACATGCCGGGCGACAACATCAAGCGCGCGATCCGTCGCGGCACGGGCGAAGAAGAGGGCGTGCAGTACGACGAAATCACGTACGAGGCCTACGGCCCGGGCGGCGTTGCGATCATGATCGAGACGCTGACCGACAACAAGAACCGCACCGTCGGCGAGATGCGCCACACGCTGACGAAGTTCGGCGGGAAGCTCGGCGACGCCAACAGCGTCGCGCGCATGTTCGAGAAGAAGAGCACGATTTCCGTGGACAAGAGCAAAGTCGCGGAAGACACGCTCATGACCGCGGCGCTCGACGCCGGCGCCGACGACATGGTCGACGACGGCAGCGCCTGGGAAGTGATCTCGGCGCCGAACGCCCACTCCGCGGTGCTCGAGGCGATCCGCGCGCTCGGCATCGAACCCGAGTCGGCGACCGTGGCGATGGTGCCGATGAACACGGTGAAGCTCTCGGGCAAGGAAGCCCAGCAGATGCTCAAGCTGATGGACGCCCTCGACGACCACGACGACACGAAGAACGTGTTCTCGAACGCCGATATCGACGAGAAGGAAATCGAGGCCTCTCTGGCGTGAGGGTGTTCGGGATTGATCCCGGGTCGGGCCGCACCGGCTACGGCTGCATCGACAGCCACGGTTCGCGGCACCGCCTCGTGACGTGCGGCGCGATCAGCGCGGTCCCCGGCGCGACGCTGCCAGATCGGAAGAGC
>SCUN01000139.1 GCA_004297655.1 Acidobacteriota bacterium
AACGGCCCGGCGCTCTCGGACGCGCTCAACGCGCGAAAGATCCCGGGCGTGCGGTTCTACCCGGTCACCTTCACGCCGACGGCCGCCAAATTCCCCAACGAACTCTGTCAGGGCGTCTTCATCGTCATCACCAATCGCACGGAAGTGCGCGCGGCGAGGCTGGGGGCCGAACTGGCGTCGGCGCTGCTGAAGATGTCGCCGGCGAGTTTCTCGATGGACGTCAACCTGAAGCTGATCGGCTCGCCGGCGGATATCGCGCGGTTGAAGTCGGGCGACGATCCGGCCTCGATCGCGGCGTCGTGGAGCGCCGCCGAAGCCCGCTGGCGCCTGCTCCGGGCAAAATACCTGCTCTATTAATGAAGGTCGCCGTCATCGTCAATCCGACCGCCGGCTTCAAGCGCCGGCACTGGCGGCACGTCGTCGAGCCCGTGCTGGCCGAGCTTGGCCGCGTGGAGTACCTCACGCCGGATTCGCCGGCGGGGACGACGAGGGCGGCGCGCGACGCGGAAGCGCGCGGCGCCGACGTGGTCATAGCCGCCGGCGGTGACGGCACGGTCCATCGCGTCATCAACGGGCTGTCGCGTCACGCCCAGTTCGGCATCCTGCCGGTCGGCACGGCGAACGACCTGGCTAATTTCATCGGCGTGCCGCCGAGCGCCGCGGCGGCGGCCGCCGCGATCGTCGAGGGCGGCGAGCGGGCGATCGACACCGTGAACATCAACGGCGTTCGCGTGCACACCGTCGCGGGGTTTCTCGTCATGGCCGACGCGGCGATGCGCGCCGACCGGATGAAGCGGCGATGGCCGTGGCTCGGCACGTCGGTCTACCGGATCGGCGCGGCGATCTCGATCGCGATCCACGGCGGCAAAGCGCAGGTCGGGTCGCTCATCGCCAATCAGCCGACCATGGGCGGGCATCTCCGTCTGCCGTTCGAATCAGTGGTGGACGACGGCCGGTTCGAGATCGCGACATTTGCCGGCGGCAGCCGCATACGGCTCGTCCGGACGCTTGCGGCGATGTCGGCGGGGAAGCCGCTACCGAGCGGCGCCATGACGTGGACGTCGGTCGACCAGACGCGGATCGAGTTCCCCGAAGACGTCGAGTGGTTCGCCGACGGCGAAGGCCTCGGCTTCGCCCGGACGTTCGACATCGCGGCCGAGCCGAAAGCGCTCAGGATCAGGGGAATCCGGAGTACGTAGGCGCGGACCTTTAGGTCCGCGCGCGAGCGCGAGCGGCGGACAACGACGCCACATTCGCCGTCCACTCTCTCAGCGCGAAGGTGATCGCGATTTCCTCGATCACCGAGTAGACCGCCAGCGCGGCGCCCGCGCGAAAGAGCCAGGGCCATCCCCAGGTGATCGCGACGATCGCGCCGGCGCCGGCGACGTAGGCGGTGAGCCGGGCGGCCGTCGTGTGGTAACTGGTGAGTCGCCCGAACTTCGCGTAGCCGATGATCACGGCGAGCACACTGCCGCCGACGACCGCGGCGACGCCGATCCACTCGGACCGGATGAGCTCGGGCCTGAGCCACGCGGCGCAGACCGGGCCGCCGAGAATCATCAGCAGGTCCGCCCAACTGTCGAGCCGCGCGCCGAACTCGGAGGACTGCCCGAGCCATCGCGCGATGCGGCCGTCGAAGATGTCGCTCA
>SCUN01000017.1 GCA_004297655.1 Acidobacteriota bacterium
GCCCCACCCGGAGACGAGTCCTCGCATGCGCTCTGGATCTTCGCCAGCATCGCGCTCATCATCGTCAGTTTCTTCTGCTGGCTCGGCTTCCGCATCGTCAATCCGAACACCGCCCTCGCGGTCCAGCTCTTCGGTGACTACAAAGGCACGGTCAAAACGGCAGGGTTCTGGTGGCTGAATCCCCTGACGTCGCGCCGGAGGGTGTCGCTGCGCGTCCGCAACTTCGAGAGCGGCAAACTCAAGGTCAACGATCACATCGGCAACCCGATCGAGATCGGCGCCATCGTCGTCTGGCGCGTCGTCGACACGGCCGAGGCGCTGTTCCTCGTGGATGACTACGAACATTTCGTGCACATGCAGA
Organism: Acidobacteriota bacterium; assembly: GCA_004297655.1. GTDB lineage: Bacteria > Acidobacteriota > Vicinamibacteria > Vicinamibacterales > SCN-69-37 > SCUN01. The sequence continues at coordinate 362 of SCUN01000017.1, forward strand.
CCGAGTCGGCGGTGCGCATTCTCGCGACGTCGTTCCCGTACGACGCGCATAACGAGGGCGAGATCTCGCTGCGCGGGTCGGGGGCGGAAGTGTCGCAACGGCTCGGCCAGGAAATCCAGGAGCGACTGGCGAAAGCCGGCGTGGAAGTGATCGAAGCGCGCATCAGTCACCTGGCGTACGCGCCCGAAATCGCGAGCGCGATGCTGCGCCGCCAGCAGGCGACGGCGGTGATCGCCGCGCGGCAGAAGATCGTCGAAGGCGCGGTCGGCATGGTCGAGATGGCGCTCGATCTGCTCAGTGCGAAAGGCGTTGTGCAGCTCGACGAGGAGCGCAAGGCGACGATGGTGAGCAACCTGCTGGTCGTGCTTTGCGGCGACAAGGACGCCCAGCCCGTCGTCAACACCGGCACGCTCTATCAGTAGGTAAGCGATGGCGGAGCGCAAGACGTTTCTCGTGCGGCTCGACCCGGCGATGCATGAAGCGCTGCAGCGCTGGGCCGATGCCGATCTGCGAAGTTTGAACGCGCAGATCGAATTCCTCCTGCGCCGGTCGCTGGCCGACGCGGGTCGGCTGCCGAAGCCGAAGGAGCGATCATGAAATCGCATTCGACTCTGCCGCAGGAGTTGTATCGGTCGCGTCCCCGGGCCGTGCGGTTAACCGGCGGAGGCTGGGCGCTCAGCGTGACCGCGATCGTGCTGTGTCTTGCCGCGCCGGTGGTCGCGATCCTTCTGCAGAATCAGGCCGTCAGAGATCGCGTCGAGCGTGACGCACTGCTCCACTCCGGTGTCGTCACGGACGGCGTCGTCACCCGCTTGAGGCGGGAATCGAAGGACAGCAATCGCGCATCGGTCTATTACCAGTTCGCCGCGAACGGGCGCACCTTCGAGGCGCGCGCGAAGGTACCGATCGCCCGTTGGAAAGCGCTCAGCGTGGGCAGCTCGCTGCCAATCCGACACCTCGACGCGAATCCGGCGTTGAGTATTCCCGATGGCGTCGTGCCGAGTGTGCTCCCGTCCGCATTGCCGTACATCGTGTCGCCGTTGCCGCTCGTGCCCGGGCTCTTGTGCTGGCTTGGGCTGCGGTATCAGCGCCGCCTGCTGAGCGAAGGCCGCGCGGCGATGGCGATCGTCACGAAGGTCACCAAACACCGGACGCAGCACGGCGGATCGTACCGGCACGTGCGCTATGAGTTTCCGCTGCTGAGCGGCGCGGTGCAAACCGGATCCGTCCAAACGAGTGCGGCGGCACCGGAGGTCGGAAGCACGATCGCGGTCGTCTACGACGCCGAGCGTCCGCGGCGCAGCCGGCCGTATCCGCTGTCGCTGGTGCGGCTGGCGGAGTCGGACTAGCTCTCACGCAACCTACGTCACGCCCGGGCCGTAGACGAACTCCAGATCCGGTCGGCGGCGCCACGGGTCGGCGCTGAGCCCGGCGTTGTCGTCGCGCTCCCAGAATTCGAGGATCCGCAGCGTCCAGCAGTTCATCGTCTCGCCCACACAGTTCGAATGGCGCGGCGGGTCGCCGTAGTGAAAGCGGTTCGTGCTCTCGGTGGTCGGAAGCTCCGTCGGTCGCCATTCGTCAAACAGGCGCCCGGCCGGCTGCCCGACTGAGACACGAAACGCGCGGTCGCAGCCGTGGCATTCGATCTCGACCAACGCGACGTACTTGTCGTAGATGGTGGCGACGTATGGACGAAACGCGCAATATCGCGGGGTCCCATTGTCATCCCACCACTCCGGCTCGCCGAGCTGGTCCGTGATGTCTGAGTAGTCGCGCAGCATGGGGTATCTTAGCGAACGTCGGCGCCGGGCTCGCTCGACTAGTACGAACCGGGCACCTGCAGAACGTGCCTCAGCGCAGCGGCGAACGATGACATTGCCTTGCCATGGTAGACTGTAGACGTACTCGATTGTGGGTGCGCCGTTTGCTCGCTGATACCGAGCGGACGTTTCGTCTGCGGCCTGGGAATGGGCCTGCGGGCTAAGACCGGAAGGTCTAAGGCGGAAGCCGTGTCTGATGAAGCCAACCAAAACGCACTATCCTCACTTCTAAAATCAGCGAAACGACTTAGCCAAGCTTCGGATGCCGCGAACGCGCTAATTTCCTCGATTCAGGCTAGCTTGGTTGAGGCAAATTTCGGCATCGAGCATTGGGCTTACAACGATCCCCTGGAAATTTCGGACAACGATGCCGGCGAAGAAGAGCACCTAGTCCTCGGCTTCTACAAATCTTCCTCCGGTTGGTGTCTAGCAACCAAGATGTGCGCCCACGGCGAAGACGAGGAAGGAACGCACATCCGGTCGTGGAGTTGGAACCCGCTACTGAAAGCGCCGCGTGAAACCAGAATCGAGGCGTTGCGAATCATGCCGAAGTTCTTGGCTTCGCTCGAAGGGCGTATTCAGCAGGCCACAAGCCAAGTTGAAACGGCGGTCCAGAAACTGGCGCTGCAGCGAGAGGAGAAGTGATTGTGGCCAACTTCTATCCTCGTTTTCATCGGCACCTCGTGGAGTTGCTTCTCGCTGCTCTGCTGGTGCGCGCGGTCTACGACGTGCTCCGACTCGTGGTGTTCTCGAACTGGCGCTGAGCGGTCTCTCTCAGCATTCTGGGCGGAAGGATCAGCCTTCCGCCCGGCATGTAGCTGCAACATAAGAGAGACTTGGCGTTCCCTGAACGCCGCGAAGTTTCGCGCTTTGTGAGATCTCCAACGATACTGATCGTGCTATCTTAAGAATTCGCGGCCTCGATGTGAGGTTGCGCGCCTCCGGAGCCGGCGTTGTTGGCCCACAGGAAAGAAAGGTAATGGTCATGACGAAGAACTTCGTTTCTAAACGCACACAGTTTGAAGCAATCGATCCCTCCACCGTCGGGACACCGACCGGCACGGCGCCGATTTTCACGTGCCAACGGTGCGGGTACTACTGGTTGGTTCGCAACCAGCCGGTCGCCGCGGCGTGCCCGTCGTGCGGCTCGCCGCACTGGCGTCTTCCATCGAGCCCGCAATCGAACAATCTCTTGAAAGTACTCGGCGATCCAGTCGAGCCGATCTTCCACTACAACATCAACACGAACACGAGCCAGATGGTGGACGTCGGCTGGCTTCTTGCTAGAGTGACCATCGATCACATCACCACATCCATTACGCTGAGCGTCACGGGGGCGCTGCTCACGAACATCCGTGCGGACTTCAAAGGGAGCGCGTGGAGCACAGGCCAGTGGCATTCGTCCGCGAAATTCGCGCGCGATTGGCTCGAGGGGAAGGTCGCGGAAAATCCTGAGATGAAATCACCTGACGCCGCGTGGGACGAAGCGTTAAAGAGACTGCCGCGCCTGAGCGAAGTCGAGGTCGGCTGGTTGGAGAAGCCCATCTATCGAGGCCCGGTGGCGGTGATACCGTTCACTTGCAAACATTGCGGAGCGAAGGCCGAAATCGAAATCGTGGCCAGCTCCGGTTTCGGACTGGTCGGCTTTTACACCGTAGATTGTCCAAATCTCCGCTGCCAGCGACCAGTCGTTAAACAACTTCCGGGAGAGCCGGTCAACGTGGTCGCAGTCTAGCTCTAGCTGAGGTCTGGAAGCGGCCACCTCGCCGTCGTCCCGGCTCGACGTGGGAGTGGCCCGACGGCGATAGCGCGAAATCGCGCCGTAAGCAGCGCGGCGTTGCGAGCGTGGTGTCTGCAGGGTCGAAGCCACCGACTGGCGGACCCATGCGATCAGTGCATTTCTCTCGCAACGCGCGCGGATGGAGGCGGCGATTTCCTCGGGCCACGACCCGGAGAGACGGGACGATGGCGAGGGGGACGGTCGCCCTGCCGACAAAACAAAGGCCGGGACTAAAGTCCCGGCCTACGTCTTGCTGGGTGTTACGCGTGAGGAACTACGCGCAGCCTGACGTTGTGCCGCAGTTGCTGCACTTGTAGCACGCGCCCGAGCGCACCATGATCGAGCCGCAGGTCGTGCAGGGCGGCGCGTCTTCCTGGTTCTGCATCGCGGAGTAGGCGGACTTCTTCGCGATCGTGGCCGCGACCGGCGCCGCGTCTTCGACCGTCTTCGGCGCCATGCTCTTCACGTCGAGCACGAGCTGCTCGGGCGTAACCGGCTCCGGGACGTTGAGGCCCGCGTTGTACTTCGCTTCCTGCGACAGGAACTTCCCCGCCATCCAGCGGAAGATGTAGTCCACGATCGACTTCGCGAAGCGCACGTCCGGGTTCTTGGTCATGCCCGCCGGCTCGAAGCGGACGTGGCTGAACTTGTCCACCAGATCCTGCAGCGGCACGCCGTACTGCAGCGCGTAGCTGATCGCCTGCGCGAAGGCATCCGCAAAGCCCGAAATCGTCGAGCCCTCCTTCGCCATCGTCAGGAACAGCTCGCCCGGCTGGCCGTCCTCGTAGAGACCAACGGTGATGTAGCCCTCGTGCCCGGCGATGTCGAACTTGTGCGTGATCGACGTGCGCTCGTCCGGCAGACGATGGCGGCGCGGCATCGTGGCGGCGTCGGCGCCCGCTTCGAGCACGCCGGCGCGCTGGATCGCGGCCTTCGACGTGTTGAGCGGCTGCGTGCGCTTGCTGCCGTCGCGGTAGATCGACACGGCCTTCGCGCCGATGCGCCACGCGTCGATGTAGGCCTGCTCGATGTCCTCGACCGTCGCGTCCTTCGGGACGTTGACCGTCTTCGAGATCGCGCCGGAGATGAACGGCTGCACGGCGCCCATCATCTTGATGTGGCCCATGTAGTGGATCGAGCGCGTGCCCTTCATCGCCTTGAACGCGCAGTCGAACACCGGCAGGTCCTTGTCCTTGAGGTGCGGCGCGCCCTCGATCGTCTCCTGTTCCTCGATGTGCGCGAGGATGTCGGCGATCTGCGGCTGCGTGTAGCCGAGCTTCTTCAGCGCCGACGGCACGGTGTTGTTGACGATCTTCATCATGCCGCCGCCGACGAGCTTCTTGTACTTGACGAGCGCGATGTCCGGCTCGACGCCGGTCGTATCGCAGTCCATCATGAAGCCGATCGTGCCGGTCGGCGCGAGCACGGTCGCCTGCGCGTTGCGGTAGCCGTGCTTTTCGCCGAGCTCCACGCACTCGTCCCAGGTGTCCTTCGCGAACTCGTACAGGTCCTTCGGGACGTGCGTCTTGTTGATGTCCTTGAGCGCCGCGCGGTGCTTGCGCATGACGCGCAGCATCGGCTCGCGGTTCTTCTCGAAGCCCGGGAACGGGCCGCCGTGATCGCGCGCGACGCGCGCGCTCTGCGCGTAGGCCGCGCCGTGCATCACCGCGGTGATCGCCGCCGAGTAATCGCGGCCGGCGTCCGAGTCGTACGGCAGGCCGCGCGACATGAGCAACGCGCCGAGGTTCGCGTAGCCGAGGCCGAGCGGCCGGTATTCGTGGCTGTTCTTCGCGATCGCCTTGGTCGGATAGCTCGAGTTGTCGACGAGGATTTCCTGCGCCGTGATGAACGTCTTGCACGCGTGCGCGAACGCTTCCGGCTGGAACTCGCCGTCCTCGCCCACGAACTTCATCAGGTTGATCGACGCCAGGTTGCACGCCGAGTCGTCAAGGAACATGTACTCCGAGCACGGGTTGCTCGCATTAATACGAGCAGTATTGGAGGACGTGTGCCAGTCGTTGACCGTCGTGTCGAACTGCATGCCCGGGTCGCCGCACACCCACGTGCCTTCGGCGATCTGGCGCATCAGGTCGCGCGCGCGGTAGGTCTCCACGATCTCGCCCGTCGTCACGCTCCGCGTATGCCACTCGCCGTCGTCGAGCACGGCGCGCATGAATTCATCGGTGACGCGCACGGAGTTGTTCGAGTTCTGGAAGAACACCGACCCGTACGCGACGCCCGTGAACGAGCCGTCGTAGCCCGCGTCGATGAGCGCCCACGCCTTCTTCTCTTCCTCGACCTTGCAGTTGATGAACTCGACGATGTCCGGGTGCTCGGCGTTGAGGATGACCATCTTCGCCGCACGGCGCGTCTTGCCGCCGCTCTTGATGACGCCCGCGAAGGCGTCGAAGCCCTTCATGAACGACACCGGGCCCGAGGCCGTGCCGCCGCCCGCGAGGATCTCGCGCGACGAGCGGATCGCCGACAGGTTCGAGCCCGTGCCGGACCCGAACTTGAACAGCATGCCTTCGGTCTTCGCCAGCGTGAGGATCGACTCCATCGTGTCCTGCACGGAGTTGATGAAGCACGCCGAGCACTGGGGCGCCGCTTCGAAGCCGCAGTTGAACCACACGGGGCTGTTGAACGAGCCCTTCTGGTACACGAGCAGGTGCTTGAGGTCGTCCGAGAACGCCTGGAGGTCGACGTCCGACGCAAAGTAGCCCTGTTCGCGGGCCCAGCGGGTGATCGTGTCGACCACGCGGCCGATCAGCTGCTTCACCGAGCGCTCGCGCTCGGGCGTGCCGATCACGCCGCGGAAATATTTCGAAACGACGATGTTGGTGGCTTGTTGCGACCAGAACTTCGGGAACTCGACGTCGCGCTGCTCGAATACGAGCTCGCCGCGTTCGTTCGAGATGATCGCCGACCGGAGTTCCCAGTCGACTTCATCGAACGGATCGAGACCGTCTTTGGAAAAATACCGCTCGAACTCGAGCCCGGTGACGCTCTCCCCAGGACCAAACGTGCGCGCATCACCAGTGGTGGCAGTTTCCACGTGCTGAGCTCTCTGCATTCCTATCTCTCTTTCTCTTCTACGAAGGCGAGCGGCATCGCTTTCGTACATGACTTCGTCCAACGCCATGAAAACGGCTGCAACGTCCGCGTCAGTCGTCTTCCACTTCCACTAGGCGCCTGATCAGGAGCCCCGCCTCGCCGCTCGGATCGCCTGGGGACGCGCGACCGTCGTTGTGAGACTCAGCTTCACGCGACAAAACGCTGGGATCGTTTTGCCGACGGCTGATCAGTGCCGGGTCATGAATATGCGCCTGCGTTACTTCGTTGTCAAGCGCGAACCTACGACATATTGTGGTCTGAATTTGGTTGACACGCCAGATGTTGACATTTCTGTCCGGCAAGTACAGCCGGACGTGCCGGGCCGATTCGCGTCTGCCGTGCAGGTACTCGTGTGTTGCGGGCAATTGCCGACACAAACGCTGATTGTGGTCCTTTTGTCGCTGGCGGGCATGACGCCGCCGTCAAATGACCAAATTCCGCTCCGTTTTTTTGCCGCGCTCACGCTGATCGACACTGCCGTCGTGACGTTCATGATGTGGACGTTTCTTCGGGCGTCGAACGAATCCCCGCGCGCCGTGTTCTTCGGAGCGCGCAATCTCAAGAAGGAGATCCTGCTCGGCCTCGCGTCCGTCCCGGCCGTTCTGGTCGGCACGGGACTCCTCGTCGGCGTCCTCCGGCTCGCCGTACCGGCGCTGCACAACGTCAAGATCAGCCCGTTCGACTCGTTCACCGATTCCGCGCTCAAGACCATCGTCTTTCTCACCTGCGCCATCGTGGCGGGCGGCGTCCGGGAGGAGCTCCAGCGCGGCTTCCTGCTCCACCGGTTCGAGCAGAAGCTCGGCGGCATGTGGGTCGGCCTCGTCCTCTACAGCCTGGTCTTCGGCCTCGGGCACGCCATGCAGGGCTGGGACATCGCCCTGGCCACGGGGAGCCTGGGGTTCTTCTGGGGCTATCTCTATATAAGGAGGCGGTCGGTCGCCGCCGCCATGGTCAGCCACGCCGGCTTCAACGCCAGCGAGGTCCTGATCCAACTCCTCGCCAAGACCCTGGGGATCAAACCCTAGAGCCGGCGGATTTCGGCGCGCTGCTTGAGGGAGTCGATCCAGTCCTTGATCCGGGTCGCGCGGCGCTCGGCGGCCACGCGGCGACGTACTTCGGCTTCGATCGACGCAAACTCCGGGGTGACGCCGTTCACCGCGAAATCCGCAGCATGCGCCTGGAAATACGCCTGCGCCTGCTGCCGGGTGGGCTGCGCCGCCGCCGTGAAGCGCTGGTCGAGATACGCGGCGACGCGCAGGTCGTCGCGAAACCACGCCGTGAGCGCCGCCTCGCGCATCCCGACGGTCGCGAGCGCCGCGGCCGGCGTCACGCCGCGCGCGAGCGTCGACTCCCAGGCGCGCTGGCGGGCTTGCACGTCCGCCGTCGGCGGCTCGGCCGGCGAGTAGCGGGCGACTTCGGCAATCGTCAGACGCCGTTCGATCAGCGCATCGACCACCTGCTCGTCGGTCATCGCCTCCGCCCCGGCGATGAGCTTCAACTGCCTCGCCGCCCGCACATCCGACATCGTCACCACGTCGCCATTGACGACGGCCAGCATGCGGTCGAGCGTCACGTCCTGCGCCGCCAACAAAGGAACGCTCATCGCCAGCGCAAGAACGCTCAGCATCGTACGAACCCTCCGCGTCGTACGAACCCTCAAGACCCGTACGAACATCTAGAAGGCCTCCCCGATCGAGAAGTGAAACTCCCAGCGCCGCGAGTCCGTCACTCGAAGGCCGCCGAGCTTCCAGCCGACGTCCACGCGCAACGGCCCGATGGGCGATGTGTAGCGAAGGCCGCCGCCCATGCTGGCGCGGAGCTCAGGCAGGCTGAGCGCGCTCACGCGCGAGAAGACATTGCCGGCGTCGCTGAACACCACGAACCCGATGTTCTTCGACAGGGCGGTGCGCACCTCGGCGTTGAACACCATCAGGCCGTTGCCGCCGTTGGACAGCCCGTTGCTGTTGACGAGATCCGGCGTGCCGAGGCGATCGAGCTGGAATCCGCGCACGGTCGTGCCGCCGCCCGAGAAGAAACGCTGGCTGGCGGGCACGTCTTCGACGCGCTGGCCGTTCAACGTGCGCACGAAGCCGCGCACGAGGCCGAGGCGCGCGGCCCCGGCCAGGACGACGCGCGGCGCGTTTGGCAACCGGTGATACGTAAACGCCTGCAAATACGCTTTCGCGAAACCGACCTGCGATCCGATCGCGCGCGCGGCGAGATCGGCGTCCGCGCTGAGCAGCGCGCCGCCGCCGGGCGCGATCGCGTCGTTTCGTGTGTCGCGCAAGACGCTCGCCGAAAACGTGGAGAGGCGGATCTGCGGAAAGAGGCGGTCCACGAGCAGCCGCTCGCTATCCGCGATGCGCTGATTGAACAACTCGACGCGCTGGAGTGAATACGCGCCGACAAACGTCGCGCGATTCGGCAGACGCCGGAGCATCTGCAGGTTGCCGGCGCGGCGCGTGAACGTGAAGCTGTTGCGAATCGCCTGCTCGGTCGAGATGCTGGCGAGCCCGTCGGCGTTCCAGCCGAACAGGCGCGGCTCGCGATACGACGCGATGACGCGGTACTCGCTGAAGCCGCAGCATTTGCCGTCGCGGAGCGGGTTCGCCGGGTCGTCGATCGGCCGCAGGCTCACGCCCGAGAAGAGCGTCACCGCGCGGTTCTTGCCCCAGAGATTCGTGCGCCCGATTTCGAAGGACGCGCGCGGCGCGACTTCGATCTTGTCGACCGTGTTGACCGTGCCGTCCGAGGAGATCGACTCGGTGCGGGCGCGGAAGCCGGCCTCGAGACCGCCGCCGATCGCGATCGACGTCGCGGGCGATTCTTCCACGGTGATCACGAGATCCGTGCCGGTCTCGCCGCCCGAGTGCGGCGCCTCCGTGATGGTGATCCGCCGGAAGAGCGCGAGCGCCGCAAGCCGCTGTTGCAGCTTGATCCGATCCGCGGTGCCGATCGGCTGCC
>SCUN01000018.1 GCA_004297655.1 Acidobacteriota bacterium
GGGCGGGAAATCCGCGATGTTCGCCCGGAGCGGCGCACAGATCGAGGATGCGTTCGTTCGGCGCCGGCGCCGCGGCATGCGCGACGAGCTGCGAGCCTTCGTCCTGAATCGCGACGAAGCCGCGTAGCTCTTCGGAGAGCCCGCTGATCGTGCCGGGCAGCAGGCGCCACGCGCCCGGGACCTCGCGCGACTCGGTGCCGCCGGCGGCCTGGATCGCGGCCACGACGTCGTTCACCCGGTCGGCCGGCGTTGTCGCGAGGATGCGCAGGGTGACCATCGGCAGCGCGAGGTTGAACTGGCACCACGCCTCCGCGCCCTCCGCGCCGGCGCGATCGAGATATCGCGCGACCAGCCATTTCGGATGCGAGAGCGTGACCGACAGGTACTGAATCCACGCGTCCCGGTTCGCCGCGGTCACCGTGGCGTCCGCCGGACGCGGCGGGAGCGTCAGCTTGTCCTTCGTCCGCGTCATCGTCCTGAGCACGGCGTTGACGAAGCCCGACGCGCGACCCTGGCGGAGGCCGCGCACGGCCTCGACGGCCTCGTTCAACACGGCGTGCGCCGGCACGCCGGTGTGCCACCGCAACTCGAAGGCGGCGACGCGCAGCACGGTGAGCACCGACTCGTGGACCTCGCCGAGGGGACGATCCGAGCATTGCTGGATCAGCGCGTCGAGCAGGTTCCGATAGCGCAGCGTGTTGGCGGTGAGCTGGAGCAAGAGCGCGCGGTCGCGCTCATCGTCGAACTCGGCGCGCGCGCGCTCGAGTTCGTCGGCGAGCGTCGCGCGCCCGGAGCCGACGGTGAGGAGGACGCGCGCGGCGGAGAGGCGGACGTTGGGCTTCACGCGAAGCGCTCGCCGCGCTGGAGGCGAACGCCGCTGGCGAACTCGCGCGCGGTCTGGGGTTTGCGGCTCTCGGGCTGAATGACCGTGGCGTCCAACGTCCCGGCTCCGGTCGCGATCGTGATGGCCTGATCGCCCAGCTCGATGATCGTCCCAGGTCCAACGTGCCCGCTGTGCGTGTTGGACACACGGCTCGCGCGGATGATCAGGCGCTGGCCTCGGAAAGTCGTTGAGGCCAGCGGCCACGGATGGAGGCCGCGGATCTGGTTGTGAATCTCGCGCGCGGATCGCGACCAGTCGATCGGGCCGTCGGCGCGGTCGATCTTCGTTGCGTACGTTGCGAGGTCGGGATCTTGCGCGACTTCGCTGGCGGTTCCACGTTCAAGTTGTTCCAGGGTTCCGACGAGCAGCTCCGCGCCCTTCGCGGCCAGCTCGGCTTCGAGCTCGACGCTCGTGACGTTCTCGCCGATCGGGACTTCAACCTTGCTCAGCATCGCGCCGGCGTCGAGGGCGAAGACGACGCGCATGATCGTGACGCCGGTGACGGTGTCGCCGGCGAGAATGGCCCGCTGGATCGGCGCGGCGCCGCGCCAGCGAGGCAACAGCGACGCGTGCACGTTGATCAGGCCCTGGGGCGGAATGTCGAGCAGTCGCTGCGGCAGGATCTTGCCGTAGGCCGCGACGACGCCGATGTCGGCGCCAAAGCGGCGGATCGCGTCCAGCGTCTCGTCGGTCTTCAGCGTGTCGGGTTGAAAGACGGGGAGGTTGTTGGCCATCGCCAGCGCTTTGACCGGCGAGAACGTGACCTTCTGGCCGCGGCCGCGCGCGCGGTCGGGCTGCGTGACGACGCCGGCGACGGTGTGACGCGACGCGAGCAGGGCAGCCAGCGTGGGCGCGGCGAACGAGGGTGTGCCGAAGAACAGGACGCGCATCGGCTACCAGGCGCCGGAGCGCTGCTGCTTTCGAATCTTGCGGATGATGAGATCGCGCGGCAGGCCGCGGAGACGGTTGAGAAACAGCGTGCCGTCGAGGTGATCGAGTTCGTGCTGCAGCGCGCGCGCGAGCAGCCCCGTGCCCTCGATGGTCACCGGCTGGCCCTCGCGATCGAGCCCGCGCACGACGGCGCGCTCCGGCCGCGCGACCGTGGCGTTGTAGCCCGGCACGCTGAGGCAGCCTTCCTCTTCGAGCTGCATGCCGGTGCGCTCGACGAACTCGGGATTGATCAGCGTGATGACCTGGCCGCCGCGACGTCCGCCCGAGATGTCGATGACGCAGATGCGGAGCGGCACGCCAATCTGCGGCGCGGCGAGGCCGACTCCCGGCGCCGCGTACATCGTCTCGATCATGTCGTCCACGAGCTGGCGGATCTCGCCGGTGACTTCGGCGACCGGCTCGGCCTTCCGCGCGAGCACCGGATCGCCGAACTTGACGATGGGACGAATCATCGTGGGGAGAGCCGCTTGGCGATGCGGGCGGCGTAGTGCGCGAGCGCGGCGCGGGTGTCGTCGATCGTGTCGCCGCCGAACTTCTCGAGCATGGCTTCGGCGAGGACGAACGCGACCATCGCTTCGCCGACCACGGCCGCGGCCGGCACGGCGCAGACGTCGCTGCGCTCGATCGCCGCCGGGCTTTCCTCGAGCGTCGCGAGATCGACGGAGCGGAGCGGTTTCATCAGCGTGGAGATCGGCTTCATCGAGGCGGTGACGCGGACGTCCTCGCCGTTAGTGACGCCGCCTTCGAGTCCGCCGGCGCGGTTGGTCGGGCGCGCGAGACCAGGCAACGTGCCGGACGGGCCGTTCTTGCCGGCGGGAATGATCTCGTCGTGCACCTGCGAGCCCGGGCGGAGGCCGGCGTCGTGGCCGAGGCCGATGCCGACCGACTTGATCGCGTGGATCGACATCAGCGCCTGCGCGAGGCGGCCGTCGAGCTTGCGGTCCCAGCTCGTGTAACTGCCGAGGCCGGCCGGCACGCCGTGGGCGATCACTTCGAAGGTGCCGCCGACGGTGTCGCCGGCTTCCTTG
>SCUN01000140.1 GCA_004297655.1 Acidobacteriota bacterium
CACTATCGTGCTACCGCGCTATCGGGGTATTGAAGGATCGGCTATCGGGCAATCGGCTATCGGGCTATCGGCGGTGGTCCAGCTCGGCGCGGTTCGGCACGAGGTGACCTGGCTTGTGCGTGGCGAGGGCGAGGCGGTTCGAACGGTCTTCGTGGACTGTCCCGCGCTCTTCGATCGCGACGGGTACTACGGAACCGGCGGGCACGACTTTCCGGACAACGCCGATCGATTCGCGGTCCTGTCGGCCGCGGCGCTCGACTTCGCGGAGCGCGAGCGATCGGGGCGGGTCACGGTCGTCCACGCGCACGACTGGCAGGCGGGACTCGTGCCGACGCTCCTGCGCCGGCAGCCCGCGCGTTGGCCGCGGCTGGCGCGTGCCGGCCTCGTGATGACGATCCACAACCTGGCCTACCAGGGTCAGTTCGGCAAGGACGTCGTGACGCGCCTCGGTCTCGACTGGGACGTCTTCCGCATGGAGACGGGCGAGTTCTACAACAACTTCAGTTATCTCAAGGCCGGCATCGCCTACAGCGATCACGTGACGACGGTCAGTCCGCGGTACGCCGAAGAAACGCTGACGCCCGAGTTTGGACTCGGCTTCGAGGGCGCGCTCAAGGCCCTGGGCGATCGGTACAGCGGGATCCTGAACGGCATCGACACCGGGGTCTGGAACCCGGAAACGGACCCGTATCTGCCCGGGCATTTCGCAGCGTCAGATCTGACGGGCAAGCGGGCGTGCAAGCGTGAACTGCTGAACCTCTTCGATGTGCCGCAGGGCGACGACGCGATGGCGCGTCCGGTGATCGCGATGGTGTCGCGGCTCGTTGGCCAGAAGGGGCTCGACTGGATTGCCGAGGCAGCTGAAGAGCTGATGACGCTCGACGCGACCTGGGTGATCGTCGGGTCCGGCGAGCGCCGGTACGAAGAGATGTGGCAGCGGCTGCGCGAACGGCATCCCTCGCGCGTCGGCGTGTTCCTCGGGTTCGATGAGCGGCGCGCGCACCTGGCGGAGGCGGGCGCGGACCTGTTCCTGATGCCGTCGAAGTTCGAGCCGTGCGGCCTCAACCAGATGTACAGCCTGCGTTACGGCACCGTGCCCGTCGTCCACGCGGTGGGCGGTCTGGACGACACGATCCGGACGTGGCGGCCCAATTCCCGTCACGCGAACGGCTTCAAATTCGCTGCCGGCTCCGGCGCCGCGATCGTCTCGACACTCCGCCAGGCGCTCCGCCTCTATCACAACCCGGTTCAGTGGAGCGGACTCATGTCTGAAGGCATGTCCGACGATCACTCCTGGGACCGAGCGGCCCGGGAATATGTCAAAGTGTATAAGCGGGCCCGCAGAGACGCGCGGGACCGGTAACTGGCGCGGCGGATCGATCGTAGGAGAGATGATGGCTTCGGATAAGGTAGCGACGTTTACTGACGGCAACTTCGACGCAGACGTGATCAAGGCGGCTCAGCCCGTCCTCGTGGATTTCTGGGCGGAATGGTGCGGCCCGTGCCGCATGATCGGCCCGACGATTGAAGAACTCGCCGGCGAATACCAGGGCAAGATCCGCGTGGGCAAGCTGAACGTGGACGAGAACCAGCAGACCACCATCAATTTCGGCGTCCGTGGCATTCCGGCCGTCATGCTGTTCAAGGGCGGGAAGATGGTCGATCAGGTGATCGGCGCCGCCGACAAGCGCGAGTTCAAGCGCATGATCGACAAGCACCTTGCGTAACGTCGTCATCATCGGGTCCGGCCCGGCCGGACTCACCGCCGCGCTCTACACCGCGCGCGCCAATCTGAAACCGCTGGTGATCGAGGGGCTCGAGGCCGGCGGTCAGCTCATGATGACCACCCACGTCGAGAACTTTCCCGGCTTTCAGGACGGCATCATGGGGCCCGACCTCATGGCGTCGATGCGCGCGCAGGCCGAACGCTTCGGCGCGGAGATCATGCGGGGCAATGTCAGCGAGGTGAAGCTCGATCGCTCGCCGATCGTGATCACGACCGATGACGGCCCGATCGAAACGAAGACCCTGATCATCGCCACGGGCGCGTCGGCCAAGCTCATCGGCCTGCCGAACGAGCGGAGCCTGATGGGGCACGGCGTCTCGACCTGCGCGACGTGTGACGGGTTCTTCTTCCGCGGCAAGCCGATCGCGGTCGTGGGCGGCGGCGACTCCGCGCTCGAAGAGGCGATCTTCCTGACGCGCTTCGCGTCGGAAGTGACCCTCATCCACCGTCGCGACACGCTGCGCGCGTCGAAGATCATGCAGGACAAGGCCTTCGCGAATCCCAAGATCAAGTTCGAGTGGGACAGCGAAGTCATCGACGTGAAGGACGCCGCGCAGGGCGTCGTCACCGCGGCGGTGACGCGCAATCTGAAGACCGGCGCGACGAAAGAGATTCCCATCGAGGGCCTGTTCGTGGCGATCGGCCACACGCCGAACACATCGCTCTTCAAAGGGCAGCTCGAGATGGACGCGGCCGGATATCTGAAGACGCACGACGGCGCGAAGACGAGCCTAAAAGGCGTCTTTGCCTGCGGCGACGTCCAGGATCACGTCTACCGGCAGGCCATTACGGCCGCGGGTTCGGGTTGCATGGCGGCTCTTGATGCGGAGCGCTATCTGGAACACTTGTGACGTGTGACGTCAC
>SCUN01000141.1 GCA_004297655.1 Acidobacteriota bacterium
GCCGGAGCGATTGGGGAAGAGGCCGCTCAGCTTGCCGCCCTCGTCTTTCACCTCGAGCCAGTACACCGCGTTCGCATCCTGGCCCGTGCCGGTCATGTTCCACGCGCCGAGAAACGGATTCTTCGCCTGCGCCCGAGGCGCTGCGGAAATCCCAACGGCGACCAGGCACGCGAGAACGACGTGTGACGTGTGACGTGTGATTTGTGACGTGTTCACAGTGAGTATCCAGCCCGATACGTGCGCGTCAGGAATTCATTGGCGCCGGCGTTGTTCGTGACCTTCATGTTCGCGCCGTCGTAGTAGAGCTTGCTGCCGGCGCGCAGCGACGCCACGCCCAGCAACATGATCTCCGTCAGGTGCGCCGCGTAGGAGAACGGGCACGAGATCTCGTCCGTGCCGCGGATCGCGTTGATGAAGTTCATCTCGTGCGACTGATTCGGCACGCGCCGCATCTTCTCGGCCGGCGCGCCGAGCGAGTTGTGGAGATCGGCCGGGAGCAGGCGCGGACGGGCGCCGTAGGTGTTCTGCAGCATCTTGCCCTTCGTGCCGATGTAGAGCACGCCGCCTTCGCCCTCGAGCTTGAGCTCGCCCATCTCTTCGGGTTTTGGCGGCGTGAGACCGCCGTCGTACCACGTCAGCGTCACCGGCGGCATCGGGCCGCGCGCCGCGAACTCGTACTTCGTCATCGTGGCGTTCGGGTAGCTCACGCCGTTGAACGGCGTCGACATCGTCTCGATCGACGTCGGCAGCCCGAGCCTCAGGCCCCACACCGGATGATCGATGAGGTGCGCGCCCATGTCGCCGAGCGCGCCCTGGCCCCAGTCCACCCAGCCGCGCCAGTTGAACGGGTGATAGAGCGGGTGGTACGGCACGTCCGGCGCGACGCCGAGGAACAGACTCCAGTCGAGCGTGGACGGGACATCCGCGTTGGCTTTGCCGAACGCGTCGGCGAGCCGGCGCGTCACGCCGCTGTTGTTCCACGCGAGCGAGTTCGGATCGCCGTCGAACTTCGCCGGCCGCGGAATGCCCTGCGGCCAGAAGGCGAGCGGACGATTCGTCCACACGTGCACTTCCTTGATCTCGCCGATCGCGCCGGCCGCGAGGTAGTCCTGTCCGCGCCGGGCGTCGTCCTGCGAGTGGCCCTGGTTGCCCATCTGCGAGATGACTTTCTTGTCCGCGGCCTTCTTCGCGAGGTGCCGCGCTTCGTGCACCGACCAGCACATCGGCTTCTGCACGTAGACGTGCTTGCCGAGGTCCATCGCGGCCGACGCGATCACGGCGTGCATGTGATCCGGCGTCGCGACGACGACCGCGTCGATGTCTTTCTGCTGCGCGAGCATCTCGCGGTAGTCCTTGTAGGTCTTGAGCTTCGGCAGCTGCTCCTCGACGAAGCGATTCACGTTCTCCGCGCTCGGCGCCTGCTTCCACTTCTCATTGGCCGCTTTCTGCAGTTCCGACGGACCGAAGTTGTCCCACTGCGGCACCGGCGGGGCATCGGCCGCGCCCGCGGCCCGGGTGTTGACGCGGCCCTGACCGCTCCCGCGTCCGCCGCCACCGCCTCGACCCGCGCCTCCCGTGTTCTCGGGGCGCGGCACGAGCGAGTCCCTCCAGCCGTTCAGGCGTTTCGCGAGCAACGTGTCGTCCACGTCGCAGATCGCCACGATGTTCTGGCTCATCATGGCCTGGCAGTTCACGCCGCCCTGGCCGTTGATGCCGACGACCGCGACGTTCACCAGATCGCTCGGGGCGGTGAAGCCTTTTCCGAGGACGTGGCGCGGGACGATGGTGAAGGCCGCGGCGGCGATGGCGCCGGTCGCGATGAAGTCACGACGGGTGGGCTTCGGTGCAGTCTGGTCAGACATGGGGCACTCCGGTGAGGCGCATTCTACTAACATTGCGGCGTGACGTCGCGACGGGAATTGAGCCTGGCGCTCGGAGTGGCCGCGGCGCTGGTTCTCCTGCGCAGCTGGGTCTTCGTCGCCTACGAACAGTCCTTCTTCACCTCCGACCAGGCCATCGTCGGCCTGATGGCCAAGCACATTGCCGAGGGCCGGGCGTTTCCGCTCTTCTTCTATGGCCAGTCCTACATGCTGGCGGTCGAGGCCTGGGCGGCGGCGCCGTTCGTGGCGCTGGGCGGGGCGTCGGTCGGGTCGCTGCACGCGTCGCTGGTGGTCTGGAACCTCGCGGCGGCGGCGCTCCTCATCATGGGACTGCACCGGTTCGCGGGACTGCGGCCGTTCTACGGCCTCGTGGCGGCCGCCGTGTTCGTGTTCGCGCCGCCGGAGACGTCGGCGCTGCTCACCGAAGCGCAGGGCGGGAGCATCGAGCCGTTCGTCTATGTGCTTCTGCTGTGGTGGCTGCGCGAGCGGCCGCTCGCGCTCGGCGCGCTCCTCGGACTGGGGTTTCTCAATCGCGAGTTCACGATCTTCGCGGTGCCGGGGCTGATTGTCGCGGACTTGTGGCAACGGCGTTCGCTGCGGCAGCCGTTCTGGAAACATTGGCTGCTCGCGTTCGTGGCGTTCGCCGCGGTGTGGGAAGGCGTGAACGCGCTGCAGCCGTACGCGGACTTCCTCGGTCCAGGGACGCGCGGGCAGATGCTGCGCGGCTATCCGGGTTCGCAGCTCGCGAGCGTCTCCGAACGCACGAAGATCTCTGTTGCAGAGTTTCCTGAGCGCGTGCGCTCGACCGCCGGTCACTTTCTGCCGTTGCTGATGGGCGGCGTGTCGTACGAGGACTCCGCTCGCCAGGGCCGCGATTGGATGCGGTGGCCATTGCTCATCGCGCTCGCGGCCGTGGCGCTTCGCGTGGCGGTGGTCGCTCGGCGGCCGTCCCTCGTCCAACGTCCGGGGGTCCAACGTGCGTTCCCGTTCTATCTGCTCGGCGTTGGTGCGACGGTGCTCGTTGCATTCTCGCTGGTGCGGACACCAACGGAAGGCACGCTGCGGTACGTGCTGATGCTGTTGTTCGTGCCGATGGGGTTGATCGCGACGCTCCTCGCGATCGAGCCGCGGCGCGTCGTCCGGCTGGCCGTGTGCGCGCTCGTCGGTCTGTGGATGCTCGGGTCCGCGGCCGATCACCTGGCCTATTCCCGGCGGTATCTGGCCGGCGAGCCGAATGACGTTCGCGTGCTCGCGGACGGCCTCGTCGAGAAAGGCGTGACCGCGGCCAGAGCGCCGTACTGGATCGCCTACAAGCTGACCTACCTGTCGCGCGAGCGACTGAAGGTCGCGTCGACCGACGTCGTGCGTATCGACGAATACCAGAAGCTCGCCGACGCCGCCGGTCCGTCGATTCCCGACATCCGGCGCGTCAGCGAATGGCTGACACGATTGCCGGAAATGCCGGACAAACGCTGACGAGGCGATCGGCTTCCGGCGAGAGCTTGACGAACACCTGCGTCGCCGGCGCGCTCAGGTTGATCTGCATCGACAACGCCGCATCGGGCATGCGCCACAGCGCGACGCGCGTGACGCTCGCGGCGGCAGTGAGGTCCAGCGTTCCTGGTCCCTGGTCCTCAGCTCGCTCGCGTTCCAGGTCCGTTCGGTCCTGGTCCTTCGTCAGATCGAACGTGCGCGGCGAGAAGCCGCGCAGCGTGCGCGCCGGCCAGTTCACGGCGGACACGTGAATCGGTTCATTCCCCATGAGATAGATCACCACCGGGCCGCGCCGGCTCTCGCGGTCGGCGACGAACGCGAGGTTCGTGTTGCCCGTGAGTGAGGGCGCGGCCTGCCACCGATCGGTGGTGGTGGCGCAGTCGCCGCCGGCGACGATCTCGGCGAGGCCGCGATCGGCGACGCGCAGGCTGTCGATGATCTGAAACCCCTGAAGCTGCAGCGACGCCTGCGCGTGGGGCAGCGCGAACACGCGCCGGATCTTCAACGTGTCCCGGATGATGGCCGGATCGTTGGCGATCCGCTCGATGTGTACCCGCGCGCGTTTGAGATCGGGCTCGATCGCGCGAAACAGGACGTTCGTCATCGCGTCGTCGTCAACGAGTGACACGCCCGTCGGCAGGTTCGACACGAGCGCGCGGAACGACGTCGCGGTCGCGCGGTCGTGCCCCATCGGCTTCGGCGCCGGCGGTTCCGACGTTGTCGCGGCCGGCAGCGGCGCGGCGATGAGCACGAGCGTGAGGACCACGATCGCGAGGACGCCGGCTGCGCGGGGAAGGCGCGTCGCACGGAACGAGTCGGCGACGCAGGCGAGACCCGCGCCGGCCAGCACCCACGCGAGCGGCCCGCCCCAACTGGACGTCAGGAACCCTGCCATGACCAACGTGAGCAGCAGGCCACCTCGGAGCCGTCCAGGCGTGGCTGTGACCGCGCCGAGGAACGCCAGCGCGATCAGGAGCAGGCCGATACTCGGCGCGGTGGCCGTCGTCGCCACGAACCCGATCGCGGCTGCCAGCGCCGCCATGCGAGAGCCGGTCATTCGTCGCGTCGATTCCGCGATGAGGAGCGCCACACCGGCGATGGCGGCGTGTCGCGCGTAGGGAAGCCAGGCGCCGAGCGGCGTGTGCGGCGTCAGCCGCGCGATTTCGGCGCCGATGACTTCCCCGAGCAACTCCAGCATCCCGATCTACTTTACGCGCGCGCGCAGTTCGGTGATGAAGTTCTGCACGAGGTTGATCTGCGTGGCGAGCTGCTCGGTCGGGATGAGCGTCATCATGAGCAGACGCTTGCCGTCCGGCGCCACCGCAAACGGCGCTTCGAACCCGGTCGCGTCGAAGAGCACCCTCGCGGTGCCGGTCGAGAACGTCGCGCCCGACATGACGGGCACGGCGACGAGTTTCGAATCGGTCGCCGTTCGGTACAGCACCTCGCGGCCCGACGCCGACCACTGCGGCGCGATGCCGCCGTCCCGGGAGACGCGGAACGCCGGCTCGCCCGACGGGAACGGCCGCACGAACACCTCAAACCGGCCGGAGTCGTTCGTCTGATAGGCGATCCATTTTCCATCGGGAGAAAACACCGCGGATCCTTCGATGAAGGTGGTCTTCACGAACGGCCGCGTCGTGCGATCCGCGAGCGACAGGATCCAGATGTCGGAGCCCGTTGAGGGATCGAAGGTGGAAAACGCCACGGACGTGCCGTCGGGCGAGACGCTCGTCGGAAGCTGCTGGCTGGCGCCGGTCGTCAGCCGTTCATCGACATTCGTGCCCAGCTTCCGCAAGAAGAGGTTGCTGTTGGGCACGTCGCGCGCGAACACGATCGACTCGCCGTCGGGAAGCCAGACGGCGCCGCCGCTGAATCCTGCGGACGTGCTGTCGAGGCGCGCGGACGTGCCGAGCAGCAGACTGTCGATCCAGATATCGCGCGTCGCGCCGACGGTGTTGTTGCGGACGATGCGGGCGCCTTCGGGCGACAAGGTCCAGACGCGGCTGAGTCCGTGAATCGTGATCGCCGGCGTGGACCTCCCCGCGAGATCGACCCACGCCAGCGTGCGATCGGCCTCGCCGATGACGCCGGGCACGTACGCGAGCGTGCCGGAGGCGGAGAGATCGAAGTGCGCGCCGCCGGAGAGATTGGTCACCACGCTGTCGCCAAGCGGCACGGGTTGTCCGACGATCGACAGGGACGACTCGTTGAATCGCGCCGCCATCAGACCCTCGGAGCGCGCGTAGACCAGAAAGCCCTCGCCGCCGGCGTCGCGCAGGTAGTGCGGATACCCGCCCGCCGCGACCACGGGCTGTTGGCGTTGATTGCCCATCTTTTGCGCGACGATCTCGGCGGGCTCCCAGCCGAGATCGTTCCAGATGGTATAGAGCAGGCCCGCGCCGTCCGGCATGGCGAAGGGCCAGCGGTGGCTGAGTTGGCCCGTCGTCTTGGCGGTTACCACCGCGCGCGGTCCCCCCGATTTCGCGACGGCTTCAACCGTCGCCGCGTTGGTCGGCGTGACGTAGATCGTGCCGTCGTTGGCCCACGTCTCGCCGCGCGCGTTCGGCACGTCGTCGATCGCGACCGGGGCGCCGCCGTCGAGCGACACTTTCTTGAGTTTGCCTTTCGCGAAGAACCCGACCCACCGCCCGTCGGGCGAGAAAAACGGGTTCGCGGCCTCCTCGGTGCCGGCGAGCGCCCGCGTTTCGTACGTGTCGAGCGTTCGCAGGTGCAGCATCACGACGCCGTCGCGTCGTCCGGCAAACACGAGCGAGCGGCCGTCGGGCGACACCGCCACGACAGAGCCGCGGCTCAGGGCGAGCGACGTGCCTTGCGGCAGTTGAATGACCGACCGCACCGGCACCGTCGAGGGCGACGCGCCGCGGCCGCCGAGCGGCGTGAAGACGAGCACCGCGGCCGTGAGCGCGGCGCCGGCCGCAAACCAGGAGGCACCGCGAATCCAATGAGCCTCCGCCGCTCTCGATGGTCGTCCAGCGTTGGTCTGCTGCGCCGCGCCCGCGTGTATCAACTCATAGCGCGCGTCAGCCGCGTCGCGCAGCCGGTCCTTCGGGTTCTTCTGCAGGCAGCGGCGCAACAGTTCGGTGACGCGCGGCGACAGCGCGGGCGGCAGCCGCGACCAGTCGGGTTCCTTCGAGATGATCGCGGCGAGAATGTCGGCGACCGATTCGCCCGGAAACACGCGGGCGCCCGTCAGCATCTCGTAGACCACGCAACCGAACGCCCAGATATCCGCGCGCTTGTCCACGCCGCGGCCGCGCGCCTGCTCCGGGCTCATGTAGGCCGCGGTGCCGAGGATCAGACCCGAGTCGGTCTTCGGACTCATCACCGTCGGCGAGTTGCCGGGATCGACCGGTGTCTCGTCGGTGAGCACGCGCGCGATGCCGAAGTCGAGGATCTTGATCGAGCCGTCCGGGCGGACTTTGATGTTGGCCGGCTTGAGGTCGCGATGCACGATCCCGCGTTCGTGGGCGGCCTCGAGGCCGTCGCAGATCTGGGTAGCGATCGCGAGTGCATCATCGATCGCGAGCGCGCCCTTCGCCATGCGATCGGCGAGCGTGGCGCCCTCGACCAGTTCCATGACGATGACCTGCGCGTCGCCGTCGGCCTCGACGCCGAAGACCTGCGCGATCGACGTGTGATTGAGCGATGCGAGGACCTGCGCCTCGCGCTCGAATCGTGCCCGGCGGTCCGGATCGCCGAGCGCGGCCGCCGGCAGGACCTTCAGCGCGACGTCGCGTTTCAGCCGCGTGTCGCGCGCCCGAAACACCTCGCCCATGCCGCCCGCGCCAATCGGCGCGACGACCTCGTAGGGGCCGATGCGGGTGCCTGGACTGAGTGACAAGTGCTGGGGATTCTAGCCCGGGACGTTGGTTTTCGCAGGCTGGGCCGGGGATTTCTCGCGCGGAGCCCGGATGGGGAGTGCGGCCGCCCGAGGGAGCCTCGCTGGCATTTCTTATGCCTCTGCAATGGGCATGAGATTCGTCTTCGCCGCCCTCCTCGCCGCGCATGGCATCGCGCATCTGGTCGGGTTCGTCGCCTCCTGGCGGCTCGCCGATCTGCCCGACCTTCCGTACAAGACAACGATCCTCGGCGGGCGAGTGGACGTCGAGGACGGCGGCATCCGGATCATCGGGTTGTTCTGGTTCGCGGCCGCCGCGGCGTTCTGCCTCGCCGCGTTCGCTGTGGCGGCGCAATGGCCGTCGGCGCTCCGCCTCACCGGACTCGTAATCGCCGGCTCAACATTGCTCTGCATCGTCGGCTGGCCCGACGCGCGAATCGGCCTCTGGCTGAATCTCGCGCTCGCTGTGCTGGTCGTCGTGGCAATACGGATGCAGTGGGCGATTTGACTGAAGAAGGACGCGCGAAGCGCCACCGGACCTCTGCCTTCTGCCCTCTGCCCTCGGTTTGAAGTTGGCGCGCCCGGGAGGTCTCGAACCTCCGACCCTCGGCTTAGAAGGCCGATGCTCTATCCCCTGAGCTACGGGCGCACACTGTGATTATCGGTCAAGTCCCGGCAGCGCGTTCACCTCGGCGCGCGTTCGGAGTAACTGCGGATAAGGGGCCTCTATGCGTCGCTCTCTACGTCTGATCCTCAGCCTCATCACCGCCGTCCTTCTGGCCGGCGGCGCCTCCTGCGCCCGCAAGCATCCGCCGCGGAACACCTCGTCTGACCTGGTGGCCTTTTCACACGTCGACAGGGCCTGGACCGTGAGCAAGGGCGCCGGCGTGACCGTGGCCGTGATCGACTGGCAATTCGATCCGAAGGGCGAGGCGGCGGCGAACTTCGTCGCTCCGGCGTCCATGGTGCCGGGAGAACGGATGGGTGACCTTGAGCCCTGGCATGGCGCGTGGATGGTGGACATCGTTCATCGCATCGCGCCCGAGGCCCGCATCATGCCCATCATCGGCAGAAGTCTGAAGCAGCCGGGCTTCCAGGACGCGCTGGTGCGGGGCATTCGCTACGCCGCGGAACATGGCGCCGTGGCGGTGACCAGCTCGATGGGCACGGCGACCGATTCGCCGCAATTGCGCGAGGTCATCGCGTTCGCCGAAGCGCGCGGAGATC
>SCUN01000019.1 GCA_004297655.1 Acidobacteriota bacterium
GGACGCGCCGGTCATCCAGTACCTTCCCTGGTTCCGGCTGTCGGATCCGTACGTCACGTCACAGATGACGATTCGCGATCTCCTGGTACACCGCAGCGGTCTCGGCCTGGGCGCCGGCGATCTGCTCTGGTGGCCGGCCTCGACCTACAACCGCCGCGAGATCGCCCAGCGGCTCGCCCAGATTCCGCTCGCCACGAGTTTCCGCAGCGCCTACGCCTACGACAACGTGTTGTACCTGGTCGCCGGCGAAGTCATCGAATCGATCACCGGACAGAGCTGGGAAGACTACATCTCGAATCGTCTCCTGAAACGCATCGGCATGACGTCGAGCGCGGTGAGACATTCCGCCGCGACCGCCGGCGGCAACGTCGCGACGCCGCATGCGTTCGTGGACGGCAAGCTGCAGTCCGTGAAACCGTTCGACAGCGACAACACCAATCCGGCCGGCGGCATCATGTCGAACGCCGCGGACATGGCGAAGTGGCTGATCGTGTTTCTCAATCGCGGGCGGATCGCCGACGGCAGCCGCATCTACTCCGAGGCGGTCGCCCGCGAACTCGAGGCGTTCGTCACGCCGCAGCCGTTCGGCAACCCGGCGCCGGAGCTGAAGGCGCTGCGCAAGAACTTCAGCGGCTACGCCCTCGGCCTCGGCGTCTCCGACTATCGAGGCAGGAAGCTGATCACCCACACCGGAGGCCTGCCCGGTTACACGTCGCGAGTCGCGTGGATCCCGGAGATCAACGCCGGCGTCGCGGTGCTCACGAATCAGGAATCGGGCGAGGCCTGGAACTCGATTGCGTGGACCGTGCTCGACCACTACCTCGGCGTAAACGACACGGATTGGGTGGACGCGTACTCGAAGGTCAAGGCCCGAAGCGACGCGGCGCTCGCCAGGACCGACGCCGGCACGGCGTCCGCGCGCAACGCTTCGTCGAAACCGTCGCTGCCGCTCGACCGGTTCGCCGGCACCTACACGGACGCCTGGTACGGCGACGTCGCAGTGACGCTGGAGAACGGCAAGCTGGTGGTGCGATTCACGAAGACGCCGCTGCTCATTGGCGAGGCTGAGCACTGGCAGTACGACACGTTTCTCGTGAAGTGGCGCGACCGCGAACTGCGCGCCGACGCGTTCATCACCTTCTCGATCGACGCGGACGGCAAGGTCGACGTCGCCCGCATGCGCGCCGCGTCGCCGTCGGTGGACTTCAGCTTCGACTTCCAGGACCTCGTTCTTCGGAAGGCACGCTGACGAGCTTGCCGCCGCACTCCTCGCATCTCGACGGGCCGGGCCGGCTGACGGTGCCGCAGTTCGCGCATTTCAGCACGCGATTGATGTCGTCGGCGCCGCTTCGCCTGTGGAGCCAGTACACGATCAGCATGTAGGGACCGGAAGGCGAGAAGACGAGCCCGATTTCGAACGGAAACAGATTGTGCGACGTGCTGTCCCGCATCCAGTCCGGCAGCAGGACGATGCCGAAGTACGCCATCACGCCAACGACGGGAACGGCCGCGAGTTTCCGCCAGCGACCCTGCCACGAGACCGCGAGCATCGCGGAGGCAGCGAGCGCAATCGGCACGGTCACCATGCCAGCCACCGCGACGAGCAGAAGGGAGCCGCTCATTCAACGGCATTCTATCCCGCTAGTTCTGGAGCGCCGTCGCCGGATCGACCGAGGCCGCTCGTCGCGCCGGCAGCACCATCGCGACCAACGCCACAAGGCTCAGACCCGCAGCGACGCTGAGAATCACCGTCGGATCCATCGGTTTCACGCCGTACAGCACCGTCGTCAGCACCTGGCGCAACCCCACGAGCCCCACGAGGCCGAGCGCAAGGCCGACGCCGACGATGACAACGCCGTCCTTGAGCACGAGGCTGAAGATCTGCGACGCCGTGCTGCCAAGCGCGAGGCGAATGCCGATCTCGCGTCGGCGCTGCGCCACGCCGTACGCGAGCACGCCGTAAATGCCGATGGCCGACAGAAAGAGCGCCACCGCGCCGAACGCCATCGCGAGCAGCATCGGCATCCGCCGCGACATCAGCGCATCGTCCACATACTCAGACATCGCGTGAACGTCGTAGAGCGGCAGCGCCGGATCGAGCGCGCTGATCGCGTGTCGTACTTCAGGCACCATCTGTTCAGTGGGCCGCGACGCGCGGACGATGAGGCCGAGGCCGTTTTGCGGAGACTGCGAATAGGGATAGTAGTAGGCCCCCACCGGCGTCTGGCCCGTCGCGATGCCGTCGGTCTGCACTTCCTTCACGACGCCGACGACATTCAGCCACTTCGTATCGGGACCGGTCTTGAGCACGTTCTCGGCGCTGCCCGGCTGGTAGAGCCGGCGGCCGATCGGATCCTGTCCGGGCCAGAAATGATTCGCGAGCCGCTCGTCGACGATGATCGCGAGCATTGAGTCTTTGGTGTCGCTCGGCGTGAAGTAGCGACCGCGGACGAGCCCGATCTTCATCGCTTCGAAATAGCCGTCGGTGACGGTGTTCTGCACCGGCGAGATCAACGACTCGCCGGGCTTCATCTGATAGCCCTCGGCGAGAATCACGCTGTCGCTGTGATCGCCGCTGAGCGGGATCTGCGAGGTGATGCCGGCGGCCTCGACGCCCGGCAACCGGCGCACGGACGCGAGCAGGCGCTCGACGAAAGGCACGAGCGCCTCATCTTTATATGCGGTACTCGGCAGCGTGACCGCGCCGGTCACGACGCCGGCCGGCGAAAACCCGGTGTCGATCTTGAGCACTTCCCGGAAGCTGGCCAGGAGCAGGCCGGCGCCGATGAGCAGGACGAAGGCCACCGTCACTTGCGCCACGGCCAGACCTCGCCGCACGAGGTTCGTGCCGCGGCCCGCCGTGCCGCTCCGGCCCTCCTCGCGCAGCGCGTCGTTGATGTTCAGGCGCGAGAGCCGCGCGACAGGCACGAGGCCGATGACGAGACCGACGACGAGCGCGATGCCGATCACCACCGACGCGCTCACCGGGTCGAGGGCGATCTCGAATCCCCGCGGCATCTCGTCGAGGCCGAGCGTCGGCACCAGCCGCAGGGCCCACCAGCCGATCCCGAGGCCCAGCACGCCGCCGACCAGCGACAGCAGCGTCGTTTCCGTGAGCATCTGCCGCGCGAGGCGACGCTTGTCGGCGCCGACCGCGTGCCGCGTCGCCATCTCGCGCGAACGGCCGCTCGCGCGCACGAGCACGAGGTTGGCGATGTTGAGACAGCCGATGAGCAGCACGAACAGCACGCCGCCCCACAGCAGCATGAGCACCGGCTTCACGTCCTGAATGAGCTCGCCCTGCAGTTCGGCCACGGCCGTATGAAATCCGGCGTCGTGGAGGATCTTCGTGAACTGCGGGAATCGCGACTCGTTGCGCAGGTTGATCGCGTCCACCTGCTCTTTTGCCTGCGCCGGGGTACGGCTGGGCTTGAGCATCGCGATCATGTTCCAGTTGTTGCTGTGGCGCGACTCGTCGGACTTCTCACGGGCGGTGAACGCCGCGGGAATGTAGACGTCGATGTCTTTCCATAGAAATGTGAAGTCTTTGGGCGCGACGCCGATGATCTGGTACTTCGTGCCGCTCAGGACGATGTCCTTGCCGACGACGTCGTTCGCGGCGCCGAATTCGCGCTGCCACGTGCCGTAGCTGAGCACCGCGGCGTGCTCCTTACCTTCCTGCCCTTCATCTTCATTGAAGATCCGGCCCATCACCGGCTTCATCGACGCCAGGCGGTAGAACGACGGCGTCGCGCGCAGCGTGCCGAGACGCCGCGCGCCGTCCTTCGAACCGAGCGTCGCGCCCTGCCGCCGGTACAACGCGTACTCCTCGGCGACGTCCATCTGCGACGTCCGATCGAAGAAGTCCGGCACGCCCGTCGAGCCGCGCACGGCGCCCGCGTTCGGATAGTTGTTGTGGAACATCACGATCCGGTCGGCGTTCGGCACCGGCAGCGGCTTCAGGACGACCGACCGGACGATGCTGAAGATGGCGGCGTTGGCGCCGATGCAGATCGCCAGCGTCAGCAGGGCGGTGATCGTGAAACTACGGTCCTTGAGGAGCAGGCGGGCGGCGAAGCGGATGTCCTGGAGCAGGGTCATGACTCCGGGTTAGACGGCGGGAACTACCGTACCGTTCGAACCCGGCTGCCCGGGCGCGGCTGCGAGGCCGGCGCCTCGCCGTTGATGATCGCGAGCGTCGTGGGCTTGACCACATTCCCCCCGGCGGCCGCGATCGAGACCCACGTGTCCCCGTTTCTCACCGTCACGAACTCAATTCGCCGGTTCTGAATGGCGTTCGCTTCGCTCTGCGACAGCTCCCGGAACGACTCGATCGTCGCGTCGGCGGCCGGCCGCACGTTGCTGAACTGCGCTTCGGGCGCCACACCCAGGATCCGGAAGACGTCGTCTCGGCCGTTGAGTCTCACGAAGCCGGCCTCGGCGGTCGCCCGGTTCTTCTCAATCACGCCTTGATAGGTGCCGATGAAGAACGGCAGCCCGTTGATCGTTCGGCTCGAGCCGTCGACGCGCTGGAATCCGGCCTTCAGCATGCTGGCGTCAGCGGTCTGCTGCAGATTGCCGCTGGGCGCGCCGGCCTGAAGAATGATGGTGGCATTGGCGTCGCCCGTCGGCTGCGCCGTCACCGCGTCGTCGCTGTTCGAGATCTCCCAGCCCTGCGGGAACGTGAGCGCGAACCGCATCACCGGGTGCACGAACTCGCGGCCGCGCACCATGCCCTTCTCGCGGCTGTCGCCGAAGACCACGCCGGCAAGACGCTCTTCGAGCTGCGGGCGATTGCGCGCCGTGCCGCCCGGCGACGCGGCCTTCGCCGCGGACACCGATTCCTGGACCTTCTGCACGCGGTCGGCGGCCGGCGGATGCGTGAGCGCCCAGTTCGGCACGCCGCGGCTCGAGCCGCCCACCTCGTCGATCTTCGCGAGCGTGTCGAGCAGGCCCGGCATGCCCGCCGGATCCCAGCCGGCTGACGCCGCGTACCCGGTGCCGAGCCGATCGGCCTCGAGCTCGTCTTCGCGACCGTACTTCAAGAACAACAGCCCAAGCCCACCGCCGGCCAGACCGAACGCGGTCTTGTACTTCGGCGCCAGCACGCCGCCGAGCGCAATGCCCACGCCGGCGACGATCTGCTTCGACGCCTGCGACGCGCCGTGACGCGCGTCCACGTGCCCGACCTCGTGGCCGAGCACCGCCGCCAGCTCGGCCTCGTCGCGTAGATACGGCAGGATGCCGCGCGTGATGTAGATGAACCCGCCCGGCAGCGCGAACGCATTCACCGCCGGCTCATCGACCACAGTGAACTTCCACGGCAGGTTCGGGCGATGCGACGCGCGCGCCAGCCGCATGCCGACATCCGTCACGTACTTCTGCCACGCCGCGTCGTCATAGACGCCCATCGTCTTGCGCACGTCGGCGTCGGCCTCGCGGCCCATCTGAATTTCCTGCGACTCGGAGACGAGCATCAACTCGCGCTTGCCGGTGGCCGGATTCGTCGCGCAGCCGGTCGCCATCAACAGCCACGCACCGGCCATCAGCGCACTTGTGATTTGTGACGTGTGACGTGTGACCTGTAATGTGTGACTTGTTACCGTCGCTCGCATTGATATCTCTCCTGGGTAATCTCGGCCATCACGGCGAGCGCGATCTCCGCCGGCGTTCGTCCGCCGATGTTCAGACCGACCGGCGAACGAATCGCGGCGATGCGCGCCTCGCTCACGCCTTCCTCGCGCAACATCCGGTCGATGAGCGCCTTCTTGCGCCGGCTGCCCAGGAGACCGATGAACTTCGCGTCGGTCTTCACGGCGGCGAGGCAGCAGTCGCCGTCCATCTTGTGTCCGCGCGTGGCGATCACGAGGAAGCTGTGCCACCCAAAGTGCGTCGCCGCGATCGACGCCGCCATGTCGGCTTCGACAACCGTGGCGCCGGGGAAACGTTCCTTGCCCGCGAAATGCGGACGGTCCTCGAGAATCGTGACGTCGAAGTCGAGTAGCTGAGCTTGCCGGTAGATGGCGAGCGACACGTGCCCGCCGCCGGCGATCACGATGTGCGGTTTGCCGGAGATCACATCGACCAACTGGTCGCGGTCTTCGCTGACGCGAACGACGCGAGGTGTCGGCGCGCCGTCGACGGCGACCACTTCGCGCGAGGCAAACTCGCTCCGCCGGCCGTCCAGTCGTCTGACCGTTGTCTTGATCGCGAGCGGTTTCGATTCGCCGGCGGCCGCGCGGACGAGCTCCGGCAGCACGTCGCGCCCGTCGACCGTCAGCGCGTCGTCGCCGCGTTCGGCGAGGATCCACATCGTGCCGCCGCAGACGAGGCCGCTGTTCCAGGCCAGGTCCTCGGTGAGTTCGTAGGCGCGCAGCGACCGGCCGCCCTTCTCCATCACTTCGCGCGCGGCGATGATCGCGTCGGCTTCGACGCACCCGCCGCCCAGGGTGCCGACGAATGTTCCCGACTCATCGAGCACAAGTTTCGCGCCCGCCACCTGCGGCGTGCTGCCGTGGGTTCGCACGACGGTGGCTACTGCAAAACGCCTGCCGGAACTGCGGAGGCGGTGCATGTGATGGAACAGCGAGTCGGTCATTTGTTCAGCAGGTCGGCGGGGACGTCAACGTCCCTGATCGCGCCGGGGTCTTCGACCTCCAGTTCGATCCTAACAGCGCCGACCTGGGCGAGCGCGTCATTGAGCGGCGTGGTCGGGTCGACCTCAAGGAGCTTGGGAATCAGCGCCACCGGCAGCGCGAGCGGATGGCCCCGTTTGCCTCCCACCCGCGGACAGACGGCGCGCCGCGTCCGATAACACTCGGCCATCACGAGCCTGACGGTCTCGGGCGAGGTGAACGGCATGTCCACGGGGTGAATCAGCACCATATGCGTCGGATCGACGCCGGCCAGACCGATTTGAATCGTCGAGAACATCCCGCGGTCGACGCCAGGGTTCGACTCGACGACTTCGACGTCCTCGACGCCCGCGGCCTTCATCAAATTCACGACGCGATCGAGCATGGGCACGCCGTCCACGAGCGCGCGCCGTTTGTCGCTGCCGAACCGCGTGCTCTTCCCGGCGGCGGGAATGACAGCGATCACGCGCGGCCGCGCGATCGTCCACGGCGTCATCCGCGGCACGAATCGGCGGACGTTCCGGCAGTACTCCTCGTACGACGCACCGAAGCGGATGCCGAGCGCGGGCTCTTCCCAGAGCGGGATCATGATTGAGTTCAGGACGAAGAACGCGGCGCACCACGAGAGATGCGGCACTGACCGGAGGACGAGGCCCTCGGCAAGCAGAATCAACAGCACGCCGCTGATCATCGGGTTGCGGACGTAGCGATACGGGCCCGTGGCGACGAACTTCTTCGGCGGATCCCACGGCGCGAGCGTGCCGCCGCCTTCCGTGGCGAACTGGCGCAGGCTGGCGACAAACAGCACGAGGCCGGCGATGAGCGCGGCGGCGCCGGCGACGAGCGCGGCCCATCCGCGCATCGACGCGGGCAGCGTCGCGTGAACGTCGTACGCGCGGTAGATCCAGACCGGCACGAGGACCGTCACCGTGAACGGCAGCACCGCGATGGCGAGGATGTGTCGGAGGATCAATGGTCTTCGCGGCGGTGCGCTTCCGCTTCGCGGTCGGCCTGGACGGTGTCGCGGCGGCCCTGCTTCGAATCTTTCTGAATCTTCTTGTCGGCCGCGGCGCGCCGTTTGTCGGCCGACGTCGCCGCGAATAGGCTCGGCAACCGCTCGAGTTCTGCGGCGCCGCACGCCGGGCAGTCGCTCGGCGGCGGGAAACCGCCGCCATCGGCATTGACGCGGACCAGCGCCTCGAACGTATGCCCGCACGCCCGGCAGCGGAAGTCAAAGAGCGGCATGCGGCCAATGTAACATCAAGCCATGGCGCTCATCGATCCGGGCAAGAAGGCCCCCGCGTTTTCTTTGAAAGACCAGGACGGCAAGGTCCACAAGCTCGCCGACTATGCCGGCCAGCCGGTGGTCATCTACTTCTACCCGAAGGACGACACGCCAGGGTGCACCAAAGAGTCATGTGAGTTCCGCGACAACCTGCCACGGTTCAAAAAGAGCAAGGCCGCGATCTTCGGGATGAGCATTCTCGACGAGAAGAGCAAGAAGAAGTTCGCCGACAAGTTCGACCTGAACTTCCCGCTCTTGGCCGACGCCGATCACGCCGTCGCCGAGAAGTACGGCGTGTGGCAGGAGAAGTCGCTCTACGGCCGGAAGTTCATGGGCATTGTTCGAACGACGTACTTCATCGGCGCGGACGGCAAAGTCGCGAAGCGCTGGGACAACGTGAAAGTGGACGGGCACGCAGAAGAAGTCCTCGCGGCGGTCCAGGCGCTTTCTTAGAATGACGTGGCTATGACCTCCAAGTTCTTGATGGTGATGCTCGTCGTGGTTGTCGCGGTCAAATCGCAGTCTCCGGCCTCGGTGAAGGACGGCGTCTACACGAAGGCGCAAGCGGAGCGCGGGCAGAAAGTGTTCGAGCAATCATGCAAGGCCTGCCATGCGCTCGAGCCGAAGGGCAAGGTCACGAGCGACGCGCCCGGGCCGGATCTGGCGGGCGATGAGTTTCTCACGCACATGAACGGCAAGCCCGCGTGGGCGCTGGCGAAGGTCATCAAGGACACGATGCCGAATGACTTCTCGATGGAGGTCACCGAGCCGATCGCGCTCGATCTCGCGGCCTACATCCTCCAGGCCAACAAGTTCCCCGAGGGCGCGGCCGAGCTCACCGCGGAGAGCGCAAAGACCGCTATCATCGTGAAGTGAGTTTCGAATTCTCCCGAGAGATCCTGATCGACGGCGCGCCGGCCGACATCGCCGGCGTCATGTTCGACCCTGCGCGCGAAACCGAGTGGATGACGGCCGTCTCCTCATCGGTCCCGCAGAGCCGCGGCATCACGCCGGGGGCCGAAGTCAAACGCACCAGCAACGTCGGCGGCTCGGATGTCGCCTGGTCCACGACCGTGGACGCGTTTCACTTTCCGCACATTCTGCGGCTCGTGATCGTGAGCGGCGGCTTCATCAAGTACGAGGTCCAGCGCCACGGCGCGGGCTCGGTCGCGCGCATCCGCGCTACGAGTCACGCGGATCTCTTCGGATTCGACCTCGAGAAGCTCAAGGGCCTGGTGGAAAGGGCCTAGCCCCCCGGGCGAGCCTCCCGCCCGATCATCATGTAAACGGCCCGAGCCTGCACTAGTATACGTTCCCAGAATCACTGATTCAGGAGGCCAGGCCGATGACCTACACCATCACGGTCAACCGTGAACGACATACTGTGGACGTGCCCGAGCGGATGCCGTTGCTCTGGGTCCTCCGCGACACCCTCGGGCTCAAAGGCACGAAGTTCGGCTGCGGCATCGCGCAGTGCGGCGCCTGCACGGTCCTGATCGACGGCCGGCCCGCACGCTCCTGTCAGGTTCAGATCTCCGCGGTCGGGGCTCGCCCCGTCCTGACCATCGAGAGCCTGCCGCAGGAGGCGACGCATCCGCTGCAGCAAGCCTGGATGGAACTCGACGTACCGCAGTGCGGCTACTGCCAGGCCGGCCAGATCATGACGGCGTCCGCCCTGCTGACGCAGACGCCGAATCCCACCGACGAGCAAATTGACACCGCCATGAACGGCGTCGTCTGCCGTTGCGGCACCTACGTGCGAATCAAGCAGGCCATCAAGCAGGCGGCCAGCGGAAGGAAGGGCTAGTCATGGCGAAGTCAGACTCGACCAATCTCCCGACAGTTGATCGCCGAACCTTCCTGCAGGTCACCGCGCTGGCCGGCGGCGGCCTGCTCGTGGGCCTCTCCTTCCCAGATGTCCTCGCCCAGCGCGGCGGAGGCCCCGGCAGCGGCGCGGCGCTCCTGCCGGACATCTACATCACGATTCACCCGGATAACACCTTCACGATCATCGCGAAGAACCCGGAGACCGGGCAGGGCGTGAAGACGGCGCTGCCGATGATCATCGCCGACGAGCTCGATGTGGACTGGTCGCAGGTGAAAGTCCGGCAGGCCGACCTCGATCCGAAGTACGGATCGCAGATCGAAGGCGGCAGTCGCGCCATCCCGAGCAACTACCAGAACATGCGCCTGGTCGGCGCCGGCGGGCGCCTGCTCATGGTGTCGGCGGCGGCGGCGATGTGGAATGTGCCGGCCAGCGAACTCACCACCGGCAGCGGTCTGGTGAAACACGCCGGCTCGGGCCGGACGGCGACGTACGGATCGCTCGCGTCGCGCGCGGCCTCGGTGCCCGTGCCGGATCAGGCGGCGATCACCGCCGGACTCAAGAATCCGAAAGATTTCAAGATCATCGGCAAACGCACACGCGGCGTGGACGTCAAGGACATCGTCACGGGCCGGCCGGTGTTCAGCATCGACGTGGCGCCGCCCAACATGCTGTACGCCGCGTTCGAGAAGTGCTCGGCGTTCCGCGGCAAGGTGGTCAGCGCCAACCTCGACGAAATCAAGAAGATGCCAGGCATCCGTCACGCGTTCATCGTCGAACCCGCCGGCCAGGGCAACAACGCCGCGGTCTCGGGCGTGGCGATCGTGGCCGACAGTTGGTGGATCGCCAACGACGCGCGTCGCTCGCTGAAGATCACCTGGGACGAAGGCGCCATCGCGTCGCAGTCGAGCGTCGGCTACACGGCGCAGGCAAAGGATCTCGCGGCGAAGAACGCGAGCGCGCCGCCTCCCCCACCCCCGGCGGGCGGCGGACGCGGCGGCGGTGGCGGTGCGGCCATCGGCGATGCGGAAGCCGCATTCAAGAGCGCCGCGAAAGTAATCGAAGCGGAGTACTTCTTCCCGTTTCTGTCGCACGCGCCGCTCGAACCGCAGAATGCGACGGCGCACTTCAAAGACGGCAAGCTCGAGATCTGGTCACCGAGCCAGATTCCGTCCCTGCAGCATCCAGCGGCCGGCGCGGGGATCGCGCCGGAGAACGTGACGATGCACCTGGTGCGATCGGGCGGCGGATTTGGCCGACGGCTCGTCAGCGACTACGACACGGAAATCGGCAGCATCGCGCGCAAGGTCACCGACGAGCGCGCGGCGCAGGGCCTGCCGAGCGTGCCGGTCAAGTTGCTGTGGACCCGCGAAGACGACATGGGCCACGACCAGTACCGGCCGAGCGGGTATCACTTCTTCAAGGCCGCGCTCGACGGCGCCGGCAAGCTCGTCGCCTTCCGCGACTACGTGCCCAGCACGCAATCGGTCGTGCCGGCCAACGAGTTCCCGCGCGGCTTCTGTGAAAACGTCTGGGTCATTTCGACGGCGGTGACGCCGTTCGACGTCCCGACGGGCGCGCTCCGCGCCCCGCCGACCAACGGCATCTCGTTCGTCATGCAGGGCTTCGTCGACGAGATCGCCATCGCGGCGGGCAAGGACCCGCTCCAGTACCGGATCGATCTGCTGAACAGCCCGGCGGGCGGCGGCCCGACGGGCGGCTTCAACCCGGCCCGCGCGCGCGGCGTGCTCGAAGCCGTGCGTGACATGTCCACCTGGAACCGCCGCGGCCAGTTGCCGAAAGGCACGGGCATGGGCGTAGCCTTCCAGTTCGCGCACGCCGGCTATGTGGCCTACATCGTCGAGGCCGCCGTTGACGCGAACAAGGCGGTCAAGATCAATCGCGTCTGGTGCGCCGTCGACATCGGGCGCCAGATCGTGAATCCGAGTCAGGCCGAGAACCTGGTGCATGGCGGCTTCGTCGAAGGCATGAGCCACATCATGAACTGGGAGATCACGATCGATCGCGGCGGCGCTGTGCAGCGCAACTTTAACCAGTACCAGCCGACGCGCATGGCGCAGGTCCCGACCGACTTCCAGGTCAAGTTCCTGCAGACGGACTTCGATCCGACGGGTCTCGGAGAACCGTCGCTGCCTCCGGCCGTTCCGGCGATCACCAACGCGATCTTTGCGGCCAACGGCGATCGCATCCGCACGCTGCCGATCGGCAAGCTGGGCTATCGCTGGGCGTGATCGTTCGAACCACGGTGCTCGCCTGCGCGCTGCTTCTCTCGCAGCGCGCGGGCGAGCCCGCGTCAGCCGCGAAGACGCTTCTTTCCCATGACTTCTCTACGTCGCCGCAGGGCTGGCTGATCGCCGGGGATACTTCGGACGTCGCTGCCGACTTCAAACCGGCCGGCGGGAACCCCGGCGGCTACATCTCACACGTCGATGAAGCCCTGGGCGAGACGTGGTATTTCCGCGCGCCCGCAACCGTTCTTGCTGAGCTCGCCGCCGCGCAGCACGGCGCGCTTTCCTTCGACCTCAAGCAGTCCAGCACCGACGCCGGCTTCCCGGATGACGACGTCGTCATCGTGGGCGCGGCAGGCCGGCTCTCGTACCGATTCGATCGCGCGCCGGGAACGGCGTGGACGAGCTTCAGCGTGCCGCTCTCCGCATCAGCCGGCTGGCGTTGGAACTGGAATCAGGTGCCGACCGAAGAACAGATGCGCCAGGTGCTCGCGGCGCCAACGCGGCTGGACATTCGCGGTGAGTTCCGCACCGGCGACGACACCGGTGGGCTGGACAACTTTCAGCTCACTTCAGGCAACCGCACCCGGTAGCGGGCCGATCAGGAACCCGACGGCCCTTTCACGCCCGCCGGCAGCGGGTGCGGCTTTACGTCGTACTGGGTCATGCCGAGCGACCACTTGATCGCCTCGTCGTACATCTTGAGCAGATCGGCGTTGTCCCACAGCGACTCGCTGTTGCCGATCGAAGAGACGAAGACTTTGCCCTTGCCGTACATCTTCGTCCAGGCCATCGGATAGTCGCCGTCGGTGCGCGTGTATTTCTCGACGGGCTTCAACTTCGACAGGTCTTTGCGCAGCAGCACCTGGATCTCGCTGCGGCTGTAGAAGTCCGGTTGATAGCCTGAGCCTCCTGCGAGGTCCCACACCGGTGGCAGGTGTCTGGTCATCGGGGAATCGGGACTTTCGTTCACGATCGGCGAGACCGGGAAGGGATCGTGGACATCAACCGAGGCGGCTTTCACGCCGATGATGTTCGCCAATTCCGGGAAGTCCTCATTCGGCAGCATGCCGATGAACAACGTCACAAAGCCGACGCCGCGGTCCCGGATGGCGCTGACCAGATCGGCTTTCTGCCCGGCGTCGATCGGGACGACTCTGTGGCCGGCATAGATAATCGCGTCGATATTGCAGAGGCTGGGACCGCCGCTCGCGGGCGTCTTGCCGTCGGTCATCTTCGGGTGGAACGAGATGATGTCGGAATCGGTGCGGATGATGACGTCGTACGCGCCCGACAGGTGCCCAAGGCGCTGCAGCTGCGCCAGCGAATACGACACATATTCGTGTTGCGCCCGGCCGTTGCGCGAGTCAGCCCAGGCCAGGACGCGCTTCCTCGCCGGGGCCGTGCCTCGGCCGCGACCGGCGCGCCCACCGGCCGGGGGCGCGCAGACATCCTGGGCAGAGACCTGCGTGGCCGGCGCCGGCGCTTGCGGCGTCGGGCCTTGTTCGGCGGCGACCGACGCGAGGCCGGTCAGCAGAGCCGCCACGACGAATCCTGTTCGCACGTTGGTGATCATGGGGGCCTTCTTACCACAGGCCGCGCGGTTATTCGGCCGCGTTACGGTGTCATGTAACCGCGTTCAGCGCCGTTCGTACTTCCAGTTGCGCGACTTCCCTGCGGCCATCCACTGAATCGCCTGCGCGATGCGCCGGTCGCGCGTCTCGGGCTTCTTCGCGTCGGCGATCCACTCGACGTATTCCTTCTTGTGGCTGTAGGGGAACTTCTCGAAAGCGGCGCGTGCTTTCGCGTTGGCGTTGATCGCCTTCATGAAGACCGGCGGCACTCTCACGACGCGGTTCTTCGACCGGTTGACCTTGCGCTTCGGTAGCTGGACGTTGTCGTCGTTCAGTTTCTTCGCCGTCTTGAGCAGCTTGATGATCGCCGCGTCGGAGGGTAGATCGCCAATAGCCGTTATGCACGATCGAAAATTACCGATTGCGCCTTGCCCATTGCCCTTGAGCGCAATCTCTTCCAGCAAGCTGTGTTTCCAGAACCCGAAGATGCAGTGCTCCTTGAACGCGGCCATGCCGCAGAACATGCCCTTGTAGCCGAAGTGCGGCGAACTCCACTTCAGCTCCTCGGTCACGCCGGGCACGGCCTTGTGCACGAGCGTCCGGAGCTTCTTCAGAATGGGCTGCGCGAACGGGCGAGCCTTCGCGATGTAGGCATCCACGGCCGGGTTCTTCGTCGCCATGGCCGAAAAGTCTATGCGATACTTCGCGTCTATGCGATCGACGCGCTCACTCGTCTTTGCCCTCGCGCTCTCCACCGTCTTCTACGTGTCCGTGCACGGACAGCCCGACCAGGCGCCGGCGACGCTCGCGCGCGCGCCCTACAAGCCGGCGCGCATGACCGAGGCCGACTACGCCCGCGCGGAGAAGATGCTCGCGGCCGGCACCACGCCGCTCGTGCAGCTCGCGAACGTCCAGCCCAACTGGCTCGCCGGTGGCAAGTTCTGGTACCGCGGCGCGAACAACGCGCTCTTCCTCGTCGATCCGGCCGCGAAGACGAAGATCCCTTGCGACGTGAACGGCGTCGCCTGTAAACCCGACGGCCCGGTCGGCCCCGCGGCGCCGGCCGGCGCCGGCCGAGGCGGTCGCGCAGGCGGCCAGGGTCGAGCCGGCGGCGCGCCGAGCGTCGCCTCGCCCGACGGCAAGCGCGCGGCCTACATCAAGGACTTCAACCTCTGGGTGCGTGACGTCGCCACCGGCAAGGAAACCCAGCTCACCTCCGACGGCATCAAAGACTTCGGCTACGCGACGAACAACGCCGGCTGGACCAAGAGCGACGCGCCCGTCGTCGTCTGGTCGCCCGACTCGACGAAGATCGCGACGTTCCAGCACGACGCGCGCGGCACGGGCGATATGTACCTGATCCGCACGAACGCCGGCCACCCGGAGCTGTCGGCATGGAAGTACCCGCTGCCCGGCGACGACAAGATCTTCATGATCGAGCGCGTGATCATCGACGTCGATCTGCAGAAGGTCACGCGGCTGAAGATGCCGGCCGATCCGCATCGGTCGACGCTCTGCGACCACGTGGTCTGCGGCGGATCCTGGTCGGACGTCGAGTGGGCGCCCGACAGCAAGTCACTGGCGTTCGTCTCGACATCGCGCGACCACAGGCAGGAGAACCTCCGCGTCACCGACCTTGCCGGCAACGTCCGCGACATTCTCGAAGAAAAGGTCGCGACGTTCTTCGAATCCGGCAACGGCCGCGTGAACTGGCACTACCTCCCGAACTCGAAGGAGTTCATCTGGTTCTCCGAGCGCGACAACTGGGGCCAGCTCTATCTGTATGACGATGGCGGCAAGCTGAAGAACCAGATCACGACGGGCGAAGGCAACGTCACGCAGCTCGTGAAGATCGATGAAAAGAACCGCCTCCTCTACTTCTGGGCCGTTGGCAAAGAGAAAGGGCGCGATCCGTATTTCCGGCACTTCTACAAGATCGGCTTCGACGGCAAGGGCCTCACGCTGCTGACGCCGGCCAACGGCGATCACGCCGTGGCCTGGTCGCCGGACGAGAAGTTCCTGATCGACACCTACTCGACGCCCGACACGCCGCCGGTCGTCGAATTGCGCGACGCGTCGAACGGCGCGCTCGTGCTGCCACTCGAGAAGTCCGACATCAGCAAGCTCGTCGCGTCCGGCTGGCAGGCGCCGGTGCCGATCACGGTGAAGTGCCGCGACGGCGTCACCGACTGTTACGGCATCCTTCACAAGCCGTACCGGCTCGATCCGACGAAGAAGTACCCGATCATCAACAAGATCTATCCGGGCCCGCAGACCGGCAGCGTCGGCGGCCGCACGTTTT
The DNA here is from genome assembly GCA_004297655.1 of Acidobacteriota bacterium. Lineage (GTDB taxonomy): Bacteria > Acidobacteriota > Vicinamibacteria > Vicinamibacterales > SCN-69-37 > SCUN01. The sequence continues at coordinate 15,871 of SCUN01000019.1, forward strand.
CCGCGTCGCGCGGCGACGATGGCGCGCTGGCGCAGCTGGGGTTTGCGGTGGTGGAGATCGACGGCATGGGCACGCCGTGGCGCTCGAAGAAATTCCACGAGGCGTACTACGCGAATATGGGCGACAACACGCTGCCCGATCAGGTCGCGGGCATGAAGGAACTGGCGAAGAAATACCCGTGGATCGATATCGATCGCGCCGGCATCTGGGGCCACTCCGGTGGCGGCTTCGCGACCGCGGACGCGATGTTCCGATACCCTGACTTCTTCAAAGTCGGCATTTCCGAAAGCGGCAACCACGACAACCGCGTGTACGAAGACGACTGGGCCGAAAAGTGGCAGGGTCTGCTCGGCAAGGACAGCACGGTCGCCGGCTACGTCGATGCCGCGAACCAGACGCACGCCGCGAATCTCAAGGGCAAGCTGCTGCTCGCCCACGGCACGATGGACAACAACGTGCCGCCCGACAACACGCTCCTCGTCGTTGATGCGCTGATCAAAGCGAACAAAGACTTCGATCTGCTGATGATTCCGAACGCCGGACACGGCTACGGCGCCGCCAGCAACTACATGATGCGGCGGCGATGGGACTACTTTACGAAGTGGCTGCTCGGCGTGGAGCCGCCGAAGCAATACGAGATCGGACGGTGACCATGCGCGCGCGGCATCTCGCAATCACCGCCAGCCTCGCCCTGATCGTTGGCGGATGCAGCCTGAGGCCGAACAAGGTGATGGAGGCGAACGAAGTGCAGACGATCGCCATGCTGCGCAGCATCGCATTCGCCCAGATCGCGTACTCGGCGACCTGCGGCAGCGGCGGCTACGCGCGGACGATCAAGGACCTGAAGACGCCGCCGGCCGGCGAACGATCGGTGCTCGAGTTGCCAGACTCGGCGAAGGAGCGCGCCGACGGCTCACTGGAAGCGTACGGCTACGTCATCCGGATCGCCGCCGGCCTCGCGGCTCAACCCGGACCGGCCGACTGCAACAAGGCCCTCACCTCGTCCGGGTACTACGCGTCGGCCGAGCCGGTCACGCCTGGAACGACGGGCTCGCGTTCGTTCGCCACCAGCGCCGACGGCACCGTGTCGGAAGTCGCCGGCGCCAGGGCGCCATCGGAACCGTTCGGCGCGCCGGCAAAACCCGTTCAGTAGCTTCCTCGGAGCGCCTCGGCGGGGTCCACCCGGAGCGCACGCCTGGCGGGAATCACGCAGGCCGCGAGCGCCGAGACCGTCAGGGCCGCGGCGACGGCCGCCAGCGTGGAGGCGTCGCTTGCGCTCGTGC
>SCUN01000020.1 GCA_004297655.1 Acidobacteriota bacterium
TGAACTTGTTGAGCGGGCCGCGGATCTTGTAGGAGCCGGTCCGCTGAAACAGCTCGGCCTTGAGCCGAACCTCGAACCCGCTCCGCTCGCTGAGCGTGCGCGACGTCAGGAGCGGCGTGTGATGGATGTGGGCGCCGATGCGGGCGCGAGCGGCTTCGAAATCAGCGAGCGTGAGTGGCGTCACGCGAACATTGTAGGTGCATCAGCATCCGGCGACGGTGATCCACCTCGTGCGCACTGAGGTGGCGGACGGCAGCCGGTCCCCTGGCAGGCCTCGGCTGAACGGGATCAGCCAGGTCGAGCAGGGTCTTCTGCCGCGGGCCGGGGAACGGAATGATCTTCGCGGTCCTCTGTTCCATGGTCACAGCCTACTTATCGGCCGTGACAGGACCGGTCACAGCCCGGGAAACGCTCTTTTCCCAGCGGCTGCGGCCCCGGACGCGGCCGTCACGCCGGCGGCAGTATCCAAAAGGTTTGATATCTTGACGGGATGGCGACCGCGCGCTTCGACTGGGCCGACCCCTTCCTCCTCGAAAAACAGATTACCGACGATGAGCGGATGATTCGTGACACGGCGCGCGCGTACGCGAAGGATAGGCTGCTGCCCCGCGTGCTCGACATGTTCCGGCACGAGAAGTCCGATCCCTCGATCTTCCGCGAAATGGGCGCGCTCGACATGCTCGGCATCGTGATTCCCGAGGCGTACGGCGGCGCGGGGCTCGGCTATGTCGCCTACGGACTCGTGGCCCGCGAGATCGAGCGCATCGATTCCGGCTTCCGGTCGATGATGAGCGTGCAGGGCTCGCTGGTGATGGTGCCGATCAACGAGTTCGGCCGCGAGGCGACGAAGAAGAAGTACCTGCCGAAGCTCGCCACGGGCGAGTGGATCGGCTGTTTCGGTCTGACGGAGCCGAATCACGGATCCGATCCGGGCGGGATGACGTCACGCGCGAAGAAAGTCGATGGCGGCTATCTCCTGACCGGCACGAAGACCTGGATCACCAACAGCCCGATCGCGGATGTCTTCATCGTGTGGGCGAAGGACGACACCGAGGAGATTCGCGGGTTCGTGCTCGACAAGGGCATGAAGGGACTCTCGGCGCCCGCCATTCACGGCAAAGTCGGCCTGCGGACGAGCATCACGGGCGAAATCGTGATGGACGGCGTCTTCTGCCCTGAGGAAAACGCGTTTCCCGACGTGCGCGGGCTAAAGGGGCCGTTCACGTGCCTGAACAGCGCGCGGTACGGCATCGCGTGGGGCGCGCTCGGCGCCGCCGAAGACTGCTGGCTGCGCGCGCGGTCGTACACGCTCGAGCGCAAGCAGTTCGGGCGGCCGCTCGCGGCCAATCAGCTGATCCAGAAGAAGCTCGCCGACATGCAGACCGAGATCGCGCTCGGCCTCCAGGGCTGTCTGCGCCTCGGACGAATGAAGGAAGACGGCACCGCCGCGGTCGAGATCACGTCGCTCCTCAAGCGCAACTCCTGCGGCAAGGCGCTCGACATCGCCCGCCTGGCGCGCGACATGATGGGCGGCAACGGCATCACCGATGAATTCGGCGTGATTCGCCATCTGGTGAACCTCGAGGTCGTGAACACCTACGAAGGCACGCACGACATTCACGCGCTGATCCTGGGCCGCGCCCAAACCGGCATTCAGGCGTTCTCGAACTAGTACTGCGCGCACGAGTTTGGTACCATCGGCGCATGCGCAAGCTCGTCCTGATTCTGCTCGTCCTCGTCGCCGCCGCCGGCGGCGCGTACGTCATCGCCGGATTCCAGGCGCCGCCGTCGATCACGTTCACACAACCGGGCGACTTCGCGGGCGGCGCGATTCCGATTGAGTTCGACGTCGCGTCAGCGACGCCGGCCGATCTGTCGATCGCGTTCGAGCAAGGTGGACAGCGCACGCCGGTCGTCACTCCCCCGTCGGGATCGTCGTTCGTCAAGACGACCGTGAGCGCGGCATCCGTGCCGGGTCTCAAGATCGCGGCGGGGCCGGCGAAGGTGATCGTCACCGCTTCGCGCAAGGTCTGGGGCATCCGGACGGTATCGACCGAAGTCGCGAAGAGCGTCACCATTCGGCTCGAGAAGCCCCGCGTGTCGGTCGTCTCGACCAAGCACTACATCAACCTCGGTGGCTCGGAGATGATCGTTTACCGCGCGACACCTGACGATGTGGTGTCTGGTGTGCGAGTCGGCGACATTGAGTATCCGGGATTTCCGTACAAGGACGGGCTGCGGATCGCGTTCTTTGCGTTGCGCTACGACGCCGATGTCAACGCGCCCATGAGGCTGTTCGCGCGCGACGTCACCGGCGAAGAGGCGGCGAGCGACTTCGATCACCTCACGTTCACCAAGCCGTTCAAGAAAAGCACGATTCCGCTCGACGACAAGTTCCTCGATCGCGTGGTCCCGGCGATTCTCGCCGGCACGACCGACGTCGCGCCAACGGGCTCAACGATCGAGAAGTACGTCGTGATCAACAACGACCTGCGCCAGAAGAACAACGCGAAGATCCACTCCATGGCGGCGCAAACGGCGCCCGAGATGCTCTGGAACGGCGCCGTCTTCCACGCCTTCGCCAACACCAAGGCCGAGGCGGCGTTCGCGGATTTCAGGACGTACGTGTATCAGGGCAAGGAGGTCGACAAGCAGGTGCATCTGGGCTTCGACCTCGCCTCGTTCGCGAACACGCCGGTCGTCGCCGCCAATCGCGGCAAAGTGCTCTTCGCGGCGGAGCTGGGCATCTACGGCAATTGCGTGATCATCGATCACGGGATGGGCGTGCAGTCGCTCTACGGGCACTTGTCGTCGATCGGCGTCAAGCCCGGGGATCTGGTCGAGAAGGCCCAGGAGATCGGCCGGAGCGGCATGACCGGGC
>SCUN01000142.1 GCA_004297655.1 Acidobacteriota bacterium
CACCGCAGTCGCTCGCGCTGCCGCCGTTTGTGCCGCGCATGGCGTTCCGCAACGGACACGTGATGACCGTCGCAGCCTGGCGGCGCGCGCGCACCTATCCCGGCTTGCCGCCCGGCGAACCGAGGCTGTTCACGACCACGCCGGATACGACGGTCCTCGCGCACGTGTATTGGCAGAGCGATCGCGCGTCGCGTCCGACGCTGCTCGCCCTGCACGGTCTCGAAGGCTCGATCGAGTCCCACTACATGCGGGGCCTGGCGAGTGAGGCATGGGCGCGCGGCTGGAACGCGGTGCTGCTCAATCAGCGCAACTGCGGCGGCACGGAGCACCTGACGCCGGGGCTCTATCACTCCGGCCTGACCGAGGACCCGTTTGAGGTACTGGCGCAATTGCGGAGTGAGGGGCTGTCGGATTTTGGGATCGTCGGCTACTCGCTCGGCGGCAATCTGGCGCTGCGCATGGCGGGCGAACTCGCCACCCGTCCGGCGCTCGCCGGCCTTCCCGTCCGCGCCGTCGCGGCCGTCAGCCCGACAATGGATCTCGCGCTGTGCGTGGACGCCATTGAGCGGCCGCTCAACATCTTCTACCAGTGGCACTTCATGCGGAACCTTCGCGCGCGAATGCGGCGGAAGGCGGCGCTGTGGCCCGGCCAATACGACCTCGCGCCACTCGACTCACTGCGGACGATCCGCGAGTTCGACGACGCGTACACGGCGCCGCGGGCGGGGTTCGGCACGGCGGCAAACTACTACCATCAGGCGAGCGCGATGCGGCTGATCGATCGCGTGACGGTTCCGACGCTCATCATTGGCTCGGAGGACGATCCATTCGAACCGCCGGAGCAGTTTCGCCGGCCGGAAGTGACCGGCAATCCTCACGTCCGGATGATGGTGTCGCGGCACGGCGGCCACTGCGGCTTCGTGTCGGCCGACGGGTATTACGCCGAATCGACGGCGCTGACGTTCCTCTCGGCGTTCAGGACGTCGTGAGCCCGCGCGCCTTCGCGTAGCCCTCGAACGCTGCGGCGAATTCGGGCCCCTTGCCCTCGTCCTCGTGCTTGAAATACACGAAGACTTCGTCCCAGTCGTTCGATCGTTCGGCGACGCGGTCGGCCCATCGCTTGAGATCGTCCGGCTGATACCCCTCATCGCGCAGCCGGAAGTACCCATATCGCGCCGGCGTCTGCATCGGCGTGGTCTTGTCGCCGAAGTCCGCGATGCACAGCGCCTTGCCGGCGTCATGGAGCCGCCGGTACACGTCGTCGGTCAGCCACGAGTCGTGCCGGAATTCGAAGGCCGCGCGCAGGTCCTTCGGCAGCGTCGCGAGGAACGCTTCGAATCGACCGAGATCGCACTTCAAGTTCGGCGGCAGCTGAAACAGCAGCGTCGCCAGCGCGCCGCCCAACCCGCGCGCGGCGTCCACGAACATCTCGGTGGCCGCCTCGCAGTCCTTCAGTCTCGCCTCATGCGTGATCCGCTTGGGCGCCTTGAGCGTGTAGAGAAACCCCGGCGGCGCCTGCTCGACCCAGCCGGCAATGAGCTTCGGCGTCGGCATCCGATAGAACGTGTAGTTGATCTCCACCGTGCGGAATCGCTCGGCGTAGAAACCAAACATCTTCGATGCCGAGAACTTCTCCGGGTAGAACGTTCCCCGCCATTCGGGGTAGTTGTAACCGGAAGTGCCAATAAGACAGCGCATGGGGACAGTCTAGTCGGGTGCGCGGGTGCGCGGGTGCGCGGGTGCTCAGGTGCGCGGGTGCTCAGGGGGTTTGGGTCGAGCGCAGGTACTTGCGGAGGTTGTTGAGGGCTACGGTGAGGCGTTTGCAGAGGAGCTTCGCGCTAGACGTCTGTTTCGATGTCCAGTACCCCCGAGCGGCACCGTCAAGGAGCCAGTTCTCCGTTTCTCGCAGGCTTCCCATCGCGAAATCCAGAAAGCGCGCAAATTCCGCATGACTCCGTCGCCCGTAGCCTTCGGCGATGTTCGCCGCCACGCCGCTCACGGCCGAGCGGATCTGGTCGCGAAATCGAAAATCGCCGTGTACGCGCTCAGCACCGACCAGCCGAAAAACCTCGTTGCGAAGCTCGTCGGCCAATTGCCAGACCACCAAGTCGGTCAGGATCGCCATGCCGCCAGCTATGAGCAGGAACCATGCCGGCACACTCTCCCGGTGGGGCCGCGGCGAGTACGCAATTTCTGCAACATCCGGAGCTCACAGGCGCTTCCGAATCTTCAATCCCTTCGACTCACCCGCTTACCCGGCACCCCGGCACCCCGGCACCCCGGCACCCGAGCACCCGAGCACCTGCTTACCCGCGCTTCTTAGTTCTTGCCGCGGCGAGCGTGATGACGATCACGCCCCAACTGGCGAGCGCGGCGAATTGGGGCCAGAGGATGTCCCAGCCGATGCCCTTCAGGAAGATGCCGCGGACGATGACCAGAAAGTAGCGCAGCGGGATGGCGTAGGTGACCCACTGGATCACCGTCGGCATGTTCTCGATCGGGAAGATGAAGCCCGAGAGATAGATCATCGGCAGCATGAAGAAGAACGTCGTCGTCATCATCGCCTGCTGCTGGGTGGACGACAGCGAGGACGACAGCAGGCCGAGGCCCAGCGTGGAGAGCAGGTAGAGCGCGCTGCCCGCGAGCAGCAGTGCGACGCTGCCGCGCAGCGGAATCTCGAACCAGAACACGGCCACGGCGCAGACGAGCAGAACGTCGATGAAGCCGATGAGCGAGTACGGCAACAGCTTGCCGAGGATGAGCTCCCATCGGCCGAGCGGGCTGACGTTCAGCTGCTCGAGCGTGCCGACTTCGCGCTCGCGCACGATCGCCATCGACGACAGATTCGACGTCACGACCAGCAGCAACAGCGCGATCACGCCCGGCACCATGAAATCGCGGCTTTCGAGCTGCGGGTTGAACCACACACGGACCCGGCCGTCGAGGGGCACGCCGACGACGCCCGCATCGGCCGCGCGCCGCTGGTTGAACTGCCCCACGAGCGACGAGGCATACGCCAGCGCCAGGCCCGACGAGTTGGCGTCGCTCCCGTCGGCCAGCAGCTGCACCTTGCGCAGGGCGGCGTCCCCGTGCCCGTCAAGCGCATCGCTGAAGCCGGACGGAATCGCCAGCGCCAGCCACGCCTTGCCGGTCATCAGGTAGCGATCGACGTCTTTCGGCGCGTCCGCCTCGCCGACGACGTTGAAGTGCGGCGAGGCGGCAAACTGTCCGATCAACTGCCGGCTCGCCTCGCTCCGGTCGCCGTCCACGACCACGATGGGCACGTGCCGCACGTCGGTGGTGGCGGCATAGCCGAGGACCGTCAGCTGCAGCACGGGCGCCACGACGATCAGCCCGAAGAGTCGCGGGTCGCGCCGCAGTTCGATGAACTCTTTCCACATCAGCACGCGAATCCGGTGCCACATGGTCAGGCGCCTCCCCGCCGGGACAGACGCAAGACCGTGAGACCGAGCACGACGGATGCATAGACGGTCAGCGCGAACAGCTGCGGCCGGATCACCTCCAGCGGCGCGCCTTTCAGCAACACGCCGCGCAGCGCCACGAGGAAATACCGCGCCGGCACGACGTTCGTGATGTATTGCAGAACGATCGGCATGCTCGCGATCGGAAAGATGAACCCCGACAGGATGAACGTCGGCAGAAACGCGCTGAGCAGCGACATCTGGAAGGCGACTTGCTGCGTTTCCGCGACGGTCGAGATCAGCAGCCCTGTGCCCAACGCGCCGACGAGAAACAGCGCCACGACCAACTGCAACGTCCACCAGTTGCCGTTCATCGGCATGTCGAACAGCGCCATCGACGCCAGAATGACCATGAACGCCGAGGCCTGCGACAGCACGAGGTACGGCACGGTCTTGCCGATCACGAACGACGCGGTGGACATCGGCGCCATCCGGATCTGCTCCATCGTGCCGCGCTCCTTCTCTTTCACGATCGAGAGCGAGGTCGCGACCACGGCGGTGATCATGGAGATGTAGGCGATGAGGCCCGGCACGAGGAACAGCGTCGAGCGCAGCTCGGGGTTGAACCACACCCGCGGCTCGGCGATCGCCGGCCGCAACTGGGCGAGGGCCGCCTCGGGCATCGGCACGGCTTCGCGCAGCACGGCGTTCACGTAGCCCAGCACGGTCGACGCCGTCGTCGCGTTGTCCCCGTTGAGCAGCACTTGAATCGTGGGCGTGCCGCCTTCGCGGGCGGTCCGGCCGTACCCTTCCGGAATCACGAGCACGGCTCGCGCCGTCGATGTCAACAGCGCGCGGTCGACGGCGTCCTCGCTCGACACGGTTTCCACGAGCGTGAAGTAGTCCGAGTGCACGAACGACGACACCAGCTCGCGGCTCTCGGCCGTGCCGTCGCGATCCTGCGCGGCCAGCCGCACGTGCCGAATGTCGAAGTTGAGGGCGTAGCCGTAGAGAAACAGAAAGAACGCCGGAATGAACAGCAGGATCAGCAGCGTCCGGCGATCGCGACGGATCTGCCGCAGTTCCTTGATCGCCACGGCGATGATGTGTCTCACGCGCGATCCACCACGTCGAGGAACACGTCGTCGAGCGACGGCACCACCGGCTCCATGGAATCGACGGTGACGCCATGGGCAGACAACGCATCGCGCAGCTGGCGGTCGGGTGACTCCGCGCCGCGGCGCATGACCGCGTGGACCGCCGTGCCGAACAGACTCGTCTTCTCCACTGCCGCCAGCGTGTCGGCGATGGCCATGGCGCGCACGGGATCTCCCGCGCGGATCTCGAAGATCGGACGGTCGGTGAACACCGACTTCAACTCGGCGATCGTGCCGAGCGCCGCCATCTTCCCCGCCTGGATGATCGCCACGCGATCGCACCGCTCCGCCTCATCCATGTAGTGCGTCGTCACGAGCACCGTCGTGCCGCGGCCCGACAGCTCGTCGATCAGCCGCCAGAAGTCGCGGCGGGACACGGGGTCGACGCCACCGGTCGGTTCGTCGAGAAACAGGACGGGCGGTTCATGCAACAGCGCGCAGCCCAGGGCCAGGCGCTGGCGCCATCCGCCGGCCAGGTCATGCGTGAGTTGACGCTCGCGGCCCACGAGACCCGCCATCTCGAGCGCGAATCGCCGCCGCTCGGCGAGCCGGTCGCCGCGCAATCCGTAGAGCCCGGCGTAGAAGAGGATGTTCTGCTCGACCGTGAGCGACTCGTACAGCGAGAACTTCTGCGACATGTAGCCGATGCGGCGCTTGACGCGCTCCGGTTCGCGTCCGACGTCCACGCCGTCGATCCAGGCCTGACCGGAGGTGGGCCGCAGGAGGCCGCACAACATCCGGATCGTCGTGGACTTGCCCGCGCCGTTGCTCCCCAGGAAGCCAAACACCTCGCCGCGCCGAACGGTGAAACTGATGCCATCGACGGCGACGAAAGCGCCGAAGCGGCGAGTCAGGTTGGCGACCTTGATCGCCGGTTCATCGGACGCGGCGCTCACCCCTACTCGCCTCCCACCGCTCGCAGCAGCCGCGCCTCGCTCAACCGCAGGGCCGCGGCGAGCCGGGTGCGCTCGAGCTCCGCTTCGAGCAGCGCGTTCTCCGCGTCGAGCACGTCGGTGCTCGTCGCCACGCCGGCCTTGAAGCGCTCGGTGATCACGCGGCGGGCCTCGGTCGCGGCGCTCACGGCCTCGGCCGACGCCGCCAACGCGGCCTTGCCCGCTTCGACATCGCCGCGCCTCTGCCGCAGCTCGACGCCGAGCATCGCGTCGAAGTCGTCACGCCGCCGCTCGAGCGCCGTCGCCTGCGCCGCCGCCGCCGCGCGGTCGGCCTTGCCCTTGCCGCCGTCGAAGAGCTGCCAGGTCACGCCAACGCCCGCTTCCCACGACGAGTGAAAGGCGTCCACGCGAGGCACGATGCGCGCATTGGGCCGCGATTCCTCGACGCCGCCGCTGACGGAAATCTGCGGCCGGAGCGCCGCCCGGGACGCGTCGCCCGCCGCGCGCGCGGCCTCAGCGCGTCGCGTAAGCGCGTCACGCTCGGTGCGCCCGGCGCGAGCCTGTTCGGTCATCGCATTGATGGGCAGCGCGCTCATAGCCGCGACCGACGGAATCGGCGCCATCAACGACGCCGTCGGCAGGATCGTCGTGTCGAGATCCAGTCCGACGAGCCGGCACAGATCCGACTGCGCCACCGACGCGGCATTGCGCGCTTGAATCAGCGCGACGGACTGCCTCGCGCGCTGCGCCTGCGCCGACAGCAGGTCGTTCGGGGGCAGCACGCCGGCATCGACGCGCGCCTTCACGTCGGAGACGTACGCGTCCATTCGCCGGAGCCCCTGCTCCACGACCCGCTCGGCCTCCCGCGCCGTCACGAGACTCCAGTACGCGCGCGCCACGTCGAGCGCGGCATCCGCCCCGGCGGTCTTCAGGTCGGCATCGGCGGCCAGCTTGTCGGCCTCGGCCGACGCCACGAGCGCCTCGATGCGGCCGCCGGTGTAGAGCGGCATGGCCGCATCGGCGCGGCCGCGGTAGTTGTTCGGAATGTCCGGGAACAGCACGCGCAAACCGCCACCGGCTTGCGGAATCGCGTACTCCTCCACGTGGTTCGTCCGCTGGTAGGCGGCGCTGGCCGACACGGTCGGCCGCTTCATGGCCTCGCGCGAGGTTACGGTCGCGGCCGCCGCCTGTTGCCGCGCGACGGCCTCGGCGAGCCGGGGCGCCGTGGCTTTGCCCCGCGCCAGCGCGTCCTCGAGCGACAAGCTGACGGGCGCCGACTGCGCGCTCGCGCGCCCGGCGCCGATTGCCATCACGACCCCGACGCCGCACGCCACCCAATACGCTCTTGCCATCTTCGTCATGCCTCGACTCCCACCGATTCGCCGCGGCGCGACACCGCCAGCTTTTCAATGAACACATCCTCGAGCGTCGGCAGGATGCGGCGGACCTGCCGCACCTCGCACGCCGCGCCCGACAACACCCGGCGGATCACCGCTTCATCGCCTTCACCGGTCACGTGCGCGTGGAGCCGATCGCCGAACAACTGCACGGCGTCCGTGCCGTACTCCTGTCGCAGTGCGAGCAACGCCGCGCGCGGCGGCGTGACGACCACTTCGAGGACGACGCGGTGGCCGCTTCGCTGCAAGGCCCCCGGCTGGTCGAGCGCGAGCACCTGCCCCTCGCTGAGCAGCACGACGCGGCTACAACGCTCGGCTTCATCGAGGTACGGCGTCGCCAGCACGATCGTGAGCCCGTCGGCCAGAAACTCGGCGACGAGTTTCCAGAATTCGCGGCGCGACACCGGATCGACGCCGGTGGTGGGCTCGTCGAGCACGATGAGCTTCGGCTGATGGACGAGGGTGCAGGCCAGGGCGAGCTTCTGCTTCATGCCGCCGGACAACTTCTCGGCCAGCCGCGAACGGAATGGCTCGAGGCCGGTGAGCGCCAGCAGGCGGGTCCGGCGCGCGGCGAAATCCGGCACGTTGTGCGCGCGCGCGAAGAACGCGATGTTCTCATCGATCGACAGATCGCCGTACAGACTGAACCGCTGCGACAGATACCCGATGCTGCTGGTCGCGACGTCGCGCTTCACCCACGGATCGGCGCCGAAGAGCGAGATCTGGCCGCGGTCCGGCTTCAGCAGCCCGCAGATCATCCGCAGCGTCGTGGTCTTCCCCGCGCCGTCCGGCCCGATCACGCCGAACATCCGGCCGGCCTCGACGTCGAACGTCACGCCGGCGACCGCCACGGTCTTGCCGAAGGACTTGCGCACGTCGTGCAGCGACAGCGCGAGGGCCATGCTACTTGCCGGCCGGCGCGCCGAAGTCGGCGGTCACCGACATGCCGGGTTTGAGCACGCCTTTCGCGTTGTCCACCGTGACCTTCACGCGATACACGAGCTTCGCGCGCTCGTCGGCGGTCTGCACATTGCGCGGTGTGAATTCGGCCTGGGGCGAAATATACGCAATCCGTCCGGACAAGACGTCGCCGCCGTCCGTCGTGATCGACACCGCACCGTCCACGCGCAGCGACGGCACCAACGGTTCGCCGACGTACACGTTCGCCCACGCGTGGTCGAGATCGACGATCACGATCAACGGCGATCGCGGCGCCGCCAGCTCGCCCGGCTCCACCAGCCGCGACGTCACAGTGCCCGCCGATGGCGCCACGATGACCGCTTCCTTCCGGTCGTTCTCGAGCGCCGCGATCTGTGCGTCGGCCGCGGCCACCCGCGCCCGCGCGGCGTCGAGTTCCTCGGGCCGGGCGCCGGCTTTCACGCGGGCCACCTGCGCCGCCGCCGCGAGCGAGCGGTCGATGGCCGCGCGTTGACGCGCCTCCGCCAACTGCCGTCTTGCCACCGCGTCGTCTCGCTGCTTCTTCGAGCCGCTGTTGGCGGCGATCAGCTGCTCGAAGCGGGCTTCATCGACCTTTGCGGCCGCAAGATCGGCGTCGGCGGCACGCTTGTCGGATTCCGCGGCCGCAGCCTGCGCTTCGGCTTGACGGATGTCTTCGGCGCGCGACCCGGCCTGCAGCAGCCGAAGCTGGGCAACAGCCTGCGCCCGGTCGGCCTGCACGCGGGCCATCGCCAGGTCGGTCTCAGTCGTGGCCAGCGTCACCAGCACCTGGCCGGCGGTGACCCGCTGGCCTTCGCTGACGGCCACCGATTCCACGCGCCCCGCCACCTTGGCGGCGACGCGCACGTCCGTCGCTTCGACGTAACCGGACGCGCTCGTCGGCGACAGCACAGCCTTGCGACCGCAGCCGGCTGCAGCCGCGAACGCCAGAACGACACAGAATGTCTTCATTGCCATCACCGCTAGTTTATCGGGTACGAACTATAGGAGCTCCTGCAGCCTTTGATACCCGGCCCGGCTGATCGGGATCTTCCGGCCGTCGGTCAGGATCGCGACGCGGCTGTCCTTTGCGTACAACTCCACGCGCGAGAGGCGCTCGATGTTCAGGATGTACGACCGGTGCACCCGCACGAACCGACGGGGATCGAGCTGCTGCTCGAGGTCGCCGAGCGTCTGCTCTTTCAATAGGGCCTTCCCCGCGGTGTGGAACGCCACGTAGTCGTCCTGGGCCTCGGCGTAGTCGATCTTCCCGACCGGCACGACGTGCACGTGCGGACCGTCGCGGATGACGACGCGGTCGACCTGCAACTCGGCCGGCCGCGCGGCGGCGCGTACCGCCGCGGGGTTCGCGATCGTCTGCCCGCGCCGCGCTCGCGCGCGATCGAGCGCGGCGGCCAGCCGTTCGCGCGCAAAGGGCTTGAGCAGGTAGTCCACCGCGTGCACTTCGAATGCCCGCAAGGCGAACTCGTCGTATGCCGTGATGAAGATCACCGGCACGTCCTTGCCGACCAGCTCCAGCACATCGAAGCCGTCGAGCTTGGGCATCTGCACGTCGAGCAGCAGCAGATCGACCGCCTGCTCGCTCACGGCCTTGACCGCGTCGAACCCGTTAGCGCACTCGGCGACGACCGTCACGCCGCCCAGCGCGTCGAGATCCTGCCGCACCGCCAGGCGCGCCGGTTCCTCATCGTCAACGATGATCACGCGGAGCGAATCAGCCATCACCCTTGCCCTCAGCCGGAATCGTAATCACAACCCGATGCGAATGCTCGCCCGGTTCGACCGTGAGCGACGCCTCGTCGCCAAAGGCCGCGGCCAGGCGACGGCGGACGATGTCGAGGCCCAGCCCTGTGCCGCGCCGCGATTTCGCCTCGGGATCGCGCGGATTCGCGACGACGATGACGACCTTGTCGCCGGACCGTTCGGCAGAGATGCGCACGACCCCGCCTTCGATCAGCGTCGCGATGCCGTGGCGGACGGCGTTCTCAACCAGAGGCTGCAACAGCAGCGCGGGCACCATGGCGTCGCCGGCCCCGGGCGATAGCGCCGCATCGACCGTCAGGCGAGGGCCGAACCGGACCTGCTCGATCTCCAGGTACTGGCGGACGAGCGCGACTTCGCGCGCGAGCGCAATGCGGCCCGCGCCGCCGAGCGTCAGGCTGTCGCGCAGGAAGTCGCCGAGCTTCTGACACATCGATCGGGCCCGCGCCGGGTCGACGCCGACGAGCCCCGAGATGGAATTCAGGCTGTTGAACAGGAAATGCGGATCGATCTGGGCGCGCAACGCGCGGAGCTCGGCTTCGCGCGCGGCGATTTCCGATTCCAGCGCTCGCCGTTCCACCGTGGCCGCGCGCTCGTACGTGCGAAAGAGATAGTGCATCGCCATCGACACGACGTAGGCCATCGCGCCGACGACAATCAGGATGGGTGTCACGCGCTGCGGCTGGGCCGGCCCCGGATCCACGCCTTTGATCGCCAGGGCGTGCAGCGACAGCCACCAGCCGTAGCCGAGCGCGGCCCACAGCGCGCCGGTCATGATCGCGGCGGAACCGACCGTGCCCGCGACGCGGCTGATCGTGTCGGGCCTGAGCGGCAACGCGCGCGACAGATAGAACCCGGAAATCGAGATCGGCGCGGCCGCCGCCGCGAGCGGCAGCGCGAAACACATCGCCGCCACCCACTCCATGCCGACGAGCGCGCTCAGCAGTAATGTGACGAGCGCGCCGACGAGCAGCCACGCGCCCAGGTGCACGAGCAGCCGCGGACGGCCTTCGAGCACATCAGGCATCGGCTAGGACTTGACCTCGACGCCCGCCATGAACACGACACCCTTCAGCACGAGGCGATGACGCAGCGGCTGCGTGTGCAGCGACCGATCCTCGACGCCGCCCATGATCGGCGAGACCTCGTTGACGACTTGCCAGTCCGGCGGGACTTTCACTTCGATGCCGCCCCACATCGCAAACAGCTCGATGACCGTTTCGCCGCCCGTCGCACCGGACTGCCGGAAATCAAGCACGACGCCGCCCATGATCGCCGTGGCGTTCCCGCGACGGAAGGTCGGCGACGTGATGTTGCGCCGGACGCCGCCCATGAACGCAAACGCATTGAGCGTCTCTTCGCGCCCGCCCGCGTCAATCGGCGCGGCCGCCGGCGCGGCTGCCGGCACGCTTCCCGGCAGGCCCGTCGATCCGCCGACATTGGTGTAGTCCTCCGGCGGCGCCTTCTGGCCGATCGACCGCACCACGAGGAAAATGCCCAGGGCCACGAAGACGAGCGGCCAGTAGTCGTCGATGTAGATGCCCAGCCCGAACGCCGAATTGGCCGTCTGCCACAGGCCGCCCACGAGGAGCGCACCGCCGAAGAACTTGCGCGAGGACGAGGCGCCCTTCTCGAGCAGAATGGCGACGCCCAGCGCCGTGAAGACCATCGGCCAGAACCGGATCGCGTAGCTGAACCGGCCGATGCCGAGGTTGTTGGCCGTGAGCAGCAGGCCGAAGACCACGACGCCGAGGCCAAACACCACCTGCGGGCCGATCGACCAGCCTTGGCGATTGTGCTCAGTCATCACTGCTGCCCTCCATCCTGGTCCTTCCGGTTGAGCATGCCGCTGAACATGATGCCGACGCCAGCGGCGACGATGAAGAGCGGCCACGACTGGCTGATGCTCAGGATGTGATTCTGATTCATCAGGAAGATGACGCCAACGAGCACGAGCCACAGCCCGCTGAACCGGTGCTCGCGGCACCCGCGGCTGCCGGCGACGACGCCGACGCGCATCGAGCCATCGCGGGGGAACAGAATCTTGGTCGCGCCCAGGACGATCAGGATCAGCGGCCAGAGATTGTGAAAGCCGCCGTACCCCTGCCGGTCGGCCAGGAAAATCAAACCGACCGTGATGAGGACGATGCCCGTGCTGACGCCGCTGCGATCTCTGCCCATGGGAACCCCCGCTACCGACCGAGCGCCGAGAGCAACATCCACAGCACCACCAGGGCCGCCGCGCCAGCCATGACACCCGTAATCGCCACGCCTGTGATGAACTTCTGCGGTCGAGTCATGCCCGGTGCTCTCTCCTTCGCCTACTGACAATACGGGGCGTTGGGGGTCCGGTCTCGGCTCAACCGGCCAGTTGCGGCGGCCAGTCGGTGAACGGCGCGCTCGCGAGGGCGGCGCCTACGGCAGCGTCAGCACGCCTTCAGCCACGAACCTCGAGGTGCCGCCGATCCGCACGGTCTCGATGCGCTCCCGGGTGCCGGTCACGCCGATGTGAATGTAGCTCGGGCGGCCCATCGCCGCCCCCTGCAGGCTCACCAGCCTCGTGGATTCCGCCGCGGTGACGATGCCGGTCGCGAGCGCGTACGCGCCGAGCGGCCCGCTGGCGCCGCCGGTCGCCGGATCCTCCGGGATGCCGAACGCGGCCCCGAACATCCGGCTATAGAGCGTGGCATCGGCACGGTCCGATCTCGAGAACAGGAACACGCCGGTCGGCTCG
Source organism: Acidobacteriota bacterium (assembly GCA_004297655.1). GTDB lineage: Bacteria > Acidobacteriota > Vicinamibacteria > Vicinamibacterales > SCN-69-37 > SCUN01. The sequence continues at coordinate 12,322 of SCUN01000142.1, forward strand.
ACGCCGGTCGCGGCGAAGAACTCATCGAGGCGCGCCGCGTCGGGCACGCAGGCGTCCACCGTCGCCGGGTCCGGCAGCGGCGCGAACAGAAACTTCACGCCGCTCGAGACGATCTGCGGCGGCGCGATGAACGGCGTCGCGCCCGGCACGTGCATGGCCTTCGCCAGCGCGGCGCTCGCCGCGGCGTCGAGCGGCGCGCTGAACTCCGGCGTCGGCTGGTGCATCCACGCGAATCTCAGCGCCTCGCCCGACCAGTCGAGCGTCACCCGAATCGGGCCGACGCCGAGTTCGAGCGTGATCTCGGCCGGCCGCGTCGCGCCGGCGAATGCCTTCGCCCAGACGAACGCGCTCCCGATCGTCGGATGCCCCGCGAGCGGCAGCTCACGGCCGGGCGTGAATATGCGGATCTTTTTGTGTGCGGTATCGGCCACCGGCGGCAGAAAGAAGACCGTTTCCGAAAAGGCCATCTCTCTGGCGATCGGCTGCATCCATCGCTCGGGAATTTCCCGGGCGTCGGGAAAGACCGCCAGTTGATTTCCCTCAAACGGGCGTTCCGTGAAGACGTCGAGATGCAGATACGGATGGGCAGTCACGCTACAATCTTACGATGGCGTTTTTCTCCCGCAGCTCGTCGCAGCCGGCACCGTCCGAACCCGAACTCGCGCCCGGCGAACCGCTGATCTCGATCAACAACCTCGAGAAGTCCTACGCGCACGGCTCCACGCGCACCTGGG
>SCUN01000143.1 GCA_004297655.1 Acidobacteriota bacterium
TCGAGATGCTGGACGCGATCGAGGCCGAGGGCGGCGACGTCCAGAAGTTCGTCAACAAGGCGAAGGACAAGAAGGACAACAGCCGGCTGATGGGCTTCGGCCACCGGGTCTACAAGAACTTCGACCCGCGCGCGGTCATCCTGAAGAAGTCCTGTATGGACGTGCTCAACACGCTCGGCATCAAGAGCCGGCAGCTCGAGATCGCGATGAAGCTCGAGGAAATCGCGCTCAAGGACGACTACTTCATCAGCCACAAGCTCTATCCGAACGTGGACTTCTACTCCGGCATCATCTACAAGGCGCTCAACATTCCGGTGAACATGTTCACGGTGATGTTCACGATGGGCCGCATGCCGGGCTGGATCGCGCAGTGGCTCGAAATGCGCAAGGACCCGGACACGCGCATCGCGCGGCCGCGCCAGATCTATACTGGCGCCACCAAGCGTGCGTATGTCCCGATGGATCAGCGGTAGTCTCCTCGTTCTCTCGTTTGCGTACGTAGGGGAGGGCCTTCAGGCCCTCCCGCAAGCGCGCGGACCTGAAGGTCCGCGCCTACGTAATGTGGCGCACACATTCGCCCTCGGCGCGGAGGACTTCCTCTATGACGGGAAGCCCCTGCAGATCATTTCCTGCGAGCTGCATCCGGCGCGGATTCCGGTCGAGTACTGGTCGCATCGCATCCGGATGGCGAAGGCGATGGGCTGTAACACGATCGCGGCCTATGTCTTCTGGAACTACCACGAGCGCGTCGAAGGACGTTTTGATTTTGAGAGTGATAACCGGGGGATTGATAAGTTCTTCAAACTGGTGCAGGCCGAAGGGATGCATGCCATCGTGCGGCCTGGCCCCTACGTCTGCGCCGAGTGGGATTTCGGCGGACTGCCGCCGTACCTGCTGAAGGACCCCGAACTGCGCGTGCGCAGCATGTATCCGCGCTACATGCAGGCGGCCGAGCGCTACATGGCCGCGTTCGCAAAGGTCATCAAGCCGGAGCTCGTCACGAGCGGCGGGCCGATCCTCATGCTGCAGGTGGAAAACGAGTACGGCAGCTACGGCAACGACCGCACCTACATGACGCGGCTGCGCGACGTGTGGACGGCGAACGGCATCGACGTGCCGTTCTTCACCGGCGACGGCCCGACGCCGTACATGCTCGAAGCCGGATCGCTTCCCGGCGCGGCCGTCGGGCTCGACTCCGGGTCTGATGAGAAGCACTGGGAACTCGCGCGGTCCATCAATCCCGGCGTGCCGGTGTTTTCGTCGGAGACCTATCCGGGCTGGCTCACGCACTGGGGCGAGCCGTGGCAGCGCCCCGGAGTCGCGGGCCTGCTGAAGGAAGTCGGCTTCCTGCTGTCGAAGAAGAAGAGCTTCAACTTCTACGTCGCGCACGGCGGCACGAACTTCGGCTTCACGGCCGGCGCGAATTCGGGCGGCAAAGGCTACGAGCCGGACGTCACCAGTTACGACTACGACGCGCCGATCGACGAGCAGGGCAACGCGACGCCGAAATACCTGGCGCTGCGCGAACTGCTCGGCGGCACGGGCGCCATTCCTGCGCCGATTCCGTCGATGGCGATTCCGGATGTGGCGATGACCGCGCTCACGTCGGTGTGGCAGCAATTGCCGGCGCCGATCAAGACGGTGACGCCGCGCACCTTCGAGTCACTCGGCCAGAACCAGGGCCTCGCCGTCTATCGCACGACGCTCGTCGGCCGGAAGAGCGGCCGGCTCACGATCACGGACCTCCATGACTTCGCGACGGTCTTCGTCGACGGCAAGTTCATCGGCACGCTCGATCGCCGATTGGGCGAAAGGACATTGGACATTCCACTTTCTACATCGCCGATGCCTCGACTCGAGATCCTCGTCGAGGCAATGGGCCACATCAACTTCGCGCAGGAGATCATCGATCGCAAAGGCATCACCGATCGCGTGACGCTCGGCGGCATGACGCTCATGAACTGGGAGACGTTCTTGTTCCCGCTGAACGACGCCTGGATCGTGGGCCTCAAGTCCACGCCCCAAGACGCTCGACCGGGCACCCTGTTCAAGGGAACGTTCACCCTGAACTCCACCGCCGACACCTGGATCGACATGTCGGCGTACAGGAAAGGCGTGGTCTGGGTGAACGGCCACAACCTCGGCCGCTTCTGGGACATCGGCCCGCAGACGAAGCTCTATTGCCCCGCGTCGTGGCTGAAGAAGGGCGAGAACACAATCACCGTCCTCGATCTGCTCAAGACTCCCGCGGATGCCGCGCCGGTTCGAGGACGAGAAAAATAGGATCGGGAGTTATTTCGAAATAACTCCCGATCCTATTTCGTGAGCGTCCAGACGCCCGACAGGCAGACGGACGCGGCGTTGGCTGTCTGGAAAGTGACTGGACTGAGGATCGCGCCGCCGGCGAGATCGGCCCCGGCGTTTGCTCCAGTGATCTGCCCGGGCGCGCTGATCTCGAGGCCGGACGCCGAGGTCAGGCCCCCGCCCGTCTCTCCGCGAACCGAACCGGCCGCCGCGCCGTCGGTCGTCAGGGTCATCGCAAAGTCATCTGGCTGAACGGGTTTGATCGACCATACTGCGCCGCTCCGGGAGACGATGACCGGCGCCGAGCCTTCGTGGTCGGTGCCCGACGAGCAGAGGCCCGTTCCCGCGAGTTTCAAGGTGTAGTTGCCGGCGTCTAGCGAAAACGCGGTTGATGGCATCGGCGCCGTGGCGAAGCCGCAGCCGGGCACCGCGATTGCCACAATGGCCACAACCCCGAGGGCTCTGGTCGGCATATCTCGAGTGTAACGCCCACCCGAAAATAGGATCGGGAGTTATTTCGAAATAACTCCCGATCCTATTTCCTGACCTTCGGTTTGTTCAGATCCTTCGCGAGGATCAGCTTCAACACGAACCGATCCGATGCGTCCGTGAGACCGACGCCGGCGCCGAGCTCGAATTCCACGCCGTTTCGCGCGACGTGATTCAGCACACCGTAGACCTGGTGCGATTGATCGCCCGCGGCTTCGAAGCCTTTGAGCGCGCCGAACTCTGAGTAGGTCTCGAGCGCGACGGCCCAGGCGTCCGACGCGTTGTAGGCAATGCGCGAACTCGGCGCGAAGACCATGTTCTTGAGCCCGTCGTACCGCGTGTCGAGAATCGGATTCACGATGATGTCGACCTTCGGATTCACGTGCCACGCGATGATCGGGCGGTACTCCGACGTCACGCGCTTGTCGTCCCAGCGTGTCGCGTTGTAGCTGAGCTCGATGCCGAGACCGATCGCGACCCGGCGGTCCGCGCCGTTCGGCGTCGCGACCAACGTGCGCAGCTTCAGGCCGTCGATGCCGAACCCGAGATCCTTGTCGATCGTGTAGAGGGGCAGATACAGACCAGCCTCAAACCACTTGTTCACGCCGTAGGCCCATTCGGTCACGCCGTTGAAGGACTTGTCGGCCGTCACCGCGCCCGGAAACGCCGGCGTCTTCAGCCCCTTCGGAGTGAAGTTGTTGTGCCACGTGAGGTTGAACACGCCCTTTGGCGCCAGCCCGCCGTCGTACACCTGAATCTCGTCGCCTTGGGCATACGCCGGCGCCGGCGCCGCCGCCAGCCCTAAGCCCGCCATCAAAACGACTCCTGCCACCAATCTCCTCACGCGTCCTCCTGTGATCCGGTTCGACCTCCTCAATTACGACGGCAACCGCTGACTATTTCGACCCGGGTCGGGAAAGTCCGCGATCCGGCGTCCCAATCGGCCTCTTTCCCCGGGAAAACACTCCGAGAATCCGGCACGGCTGGTGCATATGCACAGGGCCATGGCGAGAAGCTGGATTACTGTCGACGGCAATGAAGCGGCCGCGTCCGTCGCGCACCGCGTGAGCGAAGTCATCGCGATCTACCCGATTACCCCCTCTTCCACGATGGGAGAGCTGGCCGACGAGTGGTCCTCGGCCGGCCGCAAGAACCTCTGGGGCCAAGTGCCCCGCGTCGTCGAAATGCAGTCCGAAGGCGGGGCCGCGGGCGCCGTGCACGGCGCCCTCCAGGCCGGGGCGCTGGCCACGACCTTCACCGCCAGTCAGGGATTGCTCCTGATGATCCCGAACCTCTACAAGATCGCGGGCGAACTCACGCCCTACGCGATGCACGTCACCGCGCGCGCCATCGCCACGCACGCGCTCTCGATCTTCGGCGATCACTCCGACGTCATGGCCTGCCGCCAGACGGGCGTCGCGCTGCTATCGTCCGGCTCGGTCCAGGAAGCGCACGACTTCGCGCTGATCTCCCACGCCGCCACGCTCCGCGCGCGCGTGCCGTTCCTGCATTTCTTCGACGGCTTCCGCACGTCTCACGAAGTCAACAAGATCGAAGCGCTCACCGACGATGATCTGCGGTCGATGCTGCCAGAGAATCTGATCGCCGCGCATCGCGCGCGCGCGCTCACGCCGGACCGGCCCGTCATTCGCGGCACCGCGCAGAATCCCGACACCTTCTTCCAGGCGCGCGAAGCCGCCAACACGTTCTACGACGCGTGTCCCGGCGTCGTGCGCGAGGTGATGTCCGAGTTCAAGACATTGACCGGCCGGGCGTATCGCCCGTTCGACTACTACGGACATCCCGACGCCGAGCGCGTCGTGGTCGTCATGGGTTCGGCCGCCGAGACGCTGAAGGGCACGGCCGATGCGCTCATCGAAAGCGGCGGCAAGGTCGGCGTGGTCACGGTGCGGCTCTACCGGCCATTCTCCGTGCCGGATTTCGTCGCGGTGCTTCCGAAGACCGTGCGATCGATCGCGGTGCTCGATCGGACGAAGGAACCGGGCAGCCTCGGCGAGCCCCTCTACCTCGACATCGTTACCGCGCTGGCGGAAGCGAGCGCGTCGGGACTGTGGGCCGGCAAGCTGCCCGTCGTGTCGGGCGGGCGGTACGGCCTCGGCTCGAAGGAGTTCACGCCGGCGATGGCCAAGGCGGTCTTCGACCAGCTCGGGCTGCTGCCGTTGCGGCAGCACTTCACCGTGGGCATCAATGACGATGTCACGCGGTTGTCGTTGCCGGTGGGCGGGTTCGACCTGGACGGTACGGATCCCGATGTCGTGCGCGCGGTGTTCTACGGCCTCGGCGCGGACGGCACGGTGGGCGCCAACAAGAACTCGATCAAGATCATCGGCGAAGACACGGAGAACCACGCGCAGGGCTACTTCGTGTACGACTCGAAGAAGTCCGGCGCGATGACGATCTCGCACCTGCGCTTCGGGCCGCGGCCGATTCACGCGCCCTACCTGATTCGCCGCGCGACGTTTGTCGCGTGCCATCAGTTCGATTTCCTGGACCGCTACGACGTGCTGTCGCTCGCCGAACCCGGCGCGACGTTCCTGATCAACGCTCCCTGCGCGCCGGAAGCGGTCTGGGATCAACTCTCCCGCACGGTGCAGAACGAGATCATCGACAAGGGGCTGAAGTTCTACGCGATCGACGCGGCCGCGGTGGCCCGCGAAGTCGGCATGGGCAAGCGCATCAACACCATCATGCAGACGTGCTTCTTCGCCATCTCCGGCGTGCTCCCGCGCGATCTGGCGATCAGCCACATCAAGGCGGCGATCAAGAAGACCTACGGCAAGCGCGGCGCCGCGGTGGTCGACGCGAACTACGCGGCCGTGGATCGCACGTTGGCGGCGCTCCATGAAGTGAAGGTGCCGGTCGCGCCCACGTCCACGCGCAGCGTGCCGCCCGTGATCCCCGACGGCGCCCCGTCGTTCGTCGAGCGCGTGACGGCGGCGATGCTCGCCAATCACGGCGACCTGCTGCCGGTGAGCGCGTTCCCGCCCGACGGCACCTGGCCGAGCGGCACCGCGAAGTGGGAGAAGCGCAACATCGCCGCGGAGATTCCGGTGTGGGATGCCGCGCTGTGCATCCAGTGCAACAAGTGCGCGCTGGTGTGTCCGCACGCGGCCATCCGCGCGAAGGTGTATCCGCCGTCGGCGCTCGCCGACGCGCCCGCGACGTTCAAATCGGTCGACTTCAAGTCGGTGGGCGACGACTTCCGCGGCGAGAAGTACACGATCCAGGTGGCGCCGGAAGACTGCACGGGCTGCACGTTGTGCGTCGAAGTCTGCCCGGCGAAGGACAAGGCCAACCCGTCGCACCGCGCGCTGGAACTCGTGGCGCAGCGTCCGCTGCGCGAGGCGGAGCGCGAGAACTTCGCGTTCTTCCTCAACCTGCCGGAAGCCGATCGCATCGCGATCAAGCCGGACGTGAAGCACACGCAGTTCCTCGAGCCGCTCTTCGAGTTCTCGGGCGCATGCGCGGGCTGCGGCGAGACGCCGTACATTAAGCTGCTCACGCAGCTCTTCGGCGACCGCGCGCTCATCGCGAACGCGACCGGCTGCTCCTCGATCTTCGGCGGCAACCTGCCGACGACGCCCTACACGACGAATCGTGATGGCCGCGGCCCGGCGTGGGCCAACTCGCTCTTCGAGGACAACGCCGAGTTCGGGCTCGGCATGCGGCTCGCCGTCGATCATCACCAGGCCGAGGCGATCGCCCTCACGAAGCTCATGGCCGATCGCGGCGTGATCGGCAGTGAACTGGCCGACGAGCTGACGCGCCCGGCGGCGCCGACCGAGCGGGACGTCTACGATCGCCGCATGCACGTCGCGGAGCTCAAGCATCTGCTCACGGGTCTCTCGGATCCCGAGGCGATCAGGCTGGCGGGCATCGCCGACTATCTCGTCCAGAAGTCGGTGTGGATCGTCGGCGGTGATGGCTGGGCGTACGACATCGGCTTCGGCGGCCTCGACCACGTGCTGTCGCTCGGCCTCAATCTGAACATCCTGGTCCTCGACACCGAGGTCTACTCGAATACGGGCGGGCAGCAGTCGAAAGCCACGCCGCTTGGCGCGTCCGCGAAGTTCGCGGCGTCCGGCAAGGCGACGGCCAAGAAGGACCTCGGTCTGATGGCGATGGCGTACCGGCAGGTGTATGTCGCGCGCGTGGCCATCGGCGCCAAGGACGCGCAGACGCTGAAGGCCTTCCAGGAGGCCGAGGCGTACCCCGGCACGTCGCTGATCATCGCCTACGGCGCCTGCATCGCGCATGGCATCGAGATGTCCTGCAGCCTGACGCAGCAGAAGGCGGCGGTCGACACCGGGTACTGGCCGCTCTATCGCTACGACCCGCGCCGCGCCGAAACCGGACAGCCGCCGCTCGTCATGGACTCGGGCACGCCGACGGCGGATCTGGAGACCTACATTCACGCCGAGGGGCGCTACCGCATGGTGGAACAGGCATCGCCCGACCGGTACAAGGACCTCGTCCACTCCGCGGAGGCGGAGATCGCGGCTCGCCAGACGCTCTATCGCGATTTGGCCGGCAAAAAGATATAAGCTTGCGCGGCCTTTTCCATAAGGAGAGACCGCGTGTCCCAGTCGCCGTTCGTCGCCGGCCTGATGGCCGGCGTGATTGCGAAGAATCCCGCTGAGCCCGAATTCCACCAGGCCGTCCTGGAAGCGGCCGACTCGTTCGAACTCGTGCTCGCGCGGCACGCCCAGTACCGCCGCGCCCGCATCGTCGACCGGCTGATCGAACCGGAACGCGTGATCATGTTCCGGGTGCCGTGGCAGGACGACAAGGGCGAGTACCAGGTCAACCGCGGCTTCCGCATCGAGATGAACAGCGCGATCGGGCCGTACAAAGGCGGCCTGCGGTTTCATCCGAGCGTGAACCTCGGCATCCTGAAGTTCCTCGCGTTCGAGCAGGTCCTCAAGAACTCTCTCACCACGCTGCCCATGGGCGGCGGCAAAGGCGGATCGGACTTCGACCCGAAAGGGAAGAGCGACGATGAGGTGATGCGGTTCTGTCAGAGCTTCATGACGGAGTTGTGCCGGCACATCGGCCCCGACACGGACGTGCCGGCCGGCGACATCGGCGTCGGCGGCCGCGAGATCGGATTTCTCTTCGGCCAGTACAAGCGCATCAGAAACGAATTCACCGGCGTTCTCACAGGCAAAGGCATCAACTGGGGCGGCTCGCTGATGCGGCCGGAAGCCACGGGATACGGTTCGGTGTATTTCGCGGCCGAGATGCTCAAGACGCGGAATCAGGCGCTCGAAGGCAAGACCTGCCTCGTCTCGGGCAGCGGCAACGTCGCGCAGTACACGATCCAGAAGCTGCTGCTCTTTGGCGCGAAGCCCGTGACCGTCTCGGATTCGAGCGGCTACATCTTCGACGAGTCGGGCATCACGACCGAAAAGCTGGCGTTTCTCATGGACCTGAAGAACGCGCGGCGCGGGCGGATCAAGGAGTACGCGGACAAATTCAAGGGCGCGGTGTTCACGCCGATCGATCCGAAGGCCGATCACAACCCGCTGTGGGATCACAAGGCGCAGTGCGCGTTCCCGAGCGCGACGCAGAACGAGATCAACGGCAAGGACGCCGCGAATCTACTGAGGAACGGCGTGTTCGTGGTCTCGGAAGGCGCGAACATGCCGACCGACCTCGACGGCGTGCAGCAGTTTCTGCAGGCAGGCATTCTCTACGGCCCCGGCAAGGCGGCCAACGCCGGCGGCGTCGCGACGTCCGGTCTCGAGATGTCGCAGAACAGCGTGCGGATCGCGTGGAGCTGGGAAGAAGTGGACGCGAGGCTCCACACGATCATGCGGAGCATCCATCGCAACTGCTACGAGACCGCGGAAGCCTATGGCCACAAGGGCAACTACGTGATGGGCGCGAACATCGCGGGCTTCGTGAAGGTCGCCGACGCGATGCTGGATCAGGGGCTGGTGTAGCCCGGGTCAAATGACAGGTCACACGTCACAAGTCACACTTGTGACGTATGACGTGTGACTTATGACTTCTGCCGACATTGTGATTGTGGGAGGCGGTTGCATGGGCACGAGCGCCGCGTTCCATCTCGCGCGCCTCGGCCTTACGAACGTCATTCTCCTCGAGCGCGAGTCGCAACTCGGCGCGGCGTCCACCGGCCGGAACGCCGGCGGCGTGCGCCATCAGTTTTCACAGGAGGCCAACGTCCGGTTGTCGATCGAGTCGATCAAGGTCTTCGAGGACTTCGACGCGATCGTTGGCGCGACGATTGATTTCCGTCAGGACGGGTATCTCTTCCTGCTGTCCGAGCCCGCCCACGTCGCGGCCTTTCGCGCGGCGTGCGACATGCAGCGGCGGCTCGGCGTGACGGTGGAGTGGCTCACGCCCGCGGAGGCCGCGTCGCGGATTCCGGGACTGCTGACCGGCGGCGTCGAGGCCGCGACCTTCTGCGCGCGCGACGGCATTTGCGATCCGGATGGCGTGACGATGGGATTCGCGGCGGCGGCGAAGCGTGCCGGCGTCGAGATCCGCCGCGGCGCCGAGGTGACCGGCATCGAGGTGGACGCTCGCGGCGTCGCCGCCGTCCGGACGCCGCAAGAAACAATTCACACGCGCGTGGTCATCAATGCCGCCGGCGCATGGGCGGGGAAGATCGGCGAGATGGCCGGCGCGCCGCTGCCGATCTGGCCGCTCCGCCGCCACATCTTCATTGCGGCGCCGCCGCGCCACGGCTGGGGCTTCGACGCGCGCACGCTCGTCATCGACTTCGCCTCGTCGTTCTACTTCCATCGCGAGGGCGCGAACATGCTGTTCGGGATGGGCGATCCGTCCGAGCCGCCCGGGTTCGACACCACGGTCAACTGGCCGGTGCTCGAACAGATCGCGCCCGTGGCCGCGCGGCGATTGCCCTCGCTCTCCGACGCGTCGATCGCGAAGGCGTGGGCGGGACTCTATGAAATGACGCCCGACGCGATGCCCGTGATTGGGCCGGCCGGCGTCGACGGCCTGTTCGCGATCGCCGGGTTCAGCGGCCACGGCTTCCAACATTCGCCCGCCGCCGGCCGGATCCTGGCGGACCTGATCGCCGGCCGGGACCCGCACTTCGATCTCACACCCTTTCGCCACGATCGGTTTCGTGAGGCGACGGCGGGGGAGGTGGGGGTCGTTTAGCCCAGGTAAGCGGGTGAGTGGGTGAGAAGGTGAGTGGGTGATCGGGTGAAGAGGTGCGACGGGTGAGATGGTGCGGTTATGTTGGAGTCTTGGTGGACTTCAGGTAGCGGCGCAGATTCTGCAACGCGGGCGTGAGGCGCCTGCAGAGCTTGAGGCAGGCGGCGAGGTCGTCCGCCGACCACAGGCCGCGGCTGGCTCCGTCTCGCAACCAGGTCTCGGTCTCGCGCAAGCTGCCAGTCGCGTACTCAACGAACCTCGCGAAATCGGAGTGGCGCTGGCGGCCGTAGCCCTCGGCGATGTTCGCCGCGATCGATCCCGCGGCGGCTCGAATCTGGTCGCGCAATCTCAACTCCCTTCGGGCCGACGGCTGGTCGGTCAGGAAGTTGATTGCGGTTCGCAATTCTTCGGCCAGTTGGTAGACGATCAGATCTTGAAGGACAGCCACGGGCCCGCCCAGTTGCACGCCGCATGCCGCCTTCCGCCTCGTGGGGGGTCGACTCAGGACTGCAATTCCTGCAATGGCTGTTAATAGTCACCATCGCAGTTATTGCACCTTCTCACCCGTCGCACCTTCTCACCCGTCGCACCTTCTCACCCGTCGCACCTCCTCACCTGGTCACCCTCTCACCCCCTCACCAACTTACCCGCTTACCGGAACCGAAGCTGAGACCTGCCGTATAGTCCGACAGGGAGGTTCCCATGAACCTGGGTCTTGACCGCTTCCGCGGCGTGCTTGGTCTCGCGATCGCATTGGCCCTGGTGGGGACCGCCACCATCGAACCCTCGATGACCTGGTTCTTTCTTCCGGCCCTGATTGGCGGCGGGCTGGTCGCGGGGCTCCTGCACTTCACCCATCGCTCCGCATCGATGACGCATCTCGAAGATGCGACCGACGGCCCGGACGTGACCGGTTCAACGCAGCCGATCTTCAATCTCTCGAGCGTCACGCCGGCCGGCATCGGCGGCCTCGGCCTCTCGATCATGGCCGTCATCGCGGCCCTGCAATTCCGGCAGGGTCAGACGCTGCTGGCCTTCGCCGTCATCGGCGGCTCAATCCTCGCGTTTTCGTTGATTCGCTTCCGCCGGAGTCACGGGATCTACTCGCGGATTCGCCGCTAACCGGCACCCGCTCCCCCGACGCACCCGCGCACCTGACCACCGGCGCACCCGCGCCCGAGCTTACCTGCGCACCAGCCCCGACAGTTTTTCCATGTAGAGATACACGACCGGCGTGATGTAGAGCGTCAGCGTCTGCGACACCACGAGCCCACCGACAACCGCCAGGCCGAGCGGCTGTCTGGCTTCCGCGCCGGCGCCAAGGCCCAGCGCAATCGGCAGCGTGCCCACCAGCGCCGCCATCGTCGTCATCATGATCGGGCGGAACCGCACGAGGCAGGCTTCGTGCATGGCGTCGCGCGCGGACTTGCCGGCGCGGCGCGACTCGATCGCGAAGTCGATCATCATGATGCCGTTCTTCTTCACGAGGCCGACCAGCATGATGACGCCGACAAACGCGTAGAGATTCAGATCGACCTTGAACAGCATCAGCGTCAGGAGCGCGCCGAGGCCGGCCGACGGCAGGCCCGAGAGAATCGTGATCGGATGGATGAAACTCTCGTAGAGGATGCCGAGCACGACGTAGATGACGAAGATGGCCATCACGAGGATGACGCCGAGGCCCTTGACGGAATCCTGAAACGCCTGAGCGGCGCCCTGGAAGCTCGTGGTCACGGTGGCGGGCAGCACATCGAGCGCGGCTTGTTGGACGGCGGTGACCGCGTCGCCGAGCGCGAAGCCGGTCCGCAAGTTGAAGGACATGGTGACCGACGGCAACTGACCGGTGTGGTTGACCTGCAGCGGGCCGACGCCGGTCGTTACGTTCGTGATCGTCGACAACGCGACGAGGCCGCCCTCCGGTGTCTTCACGTAGATCGACGACAGCCCGCCGGCGTCCTGCTGGAACTCCGGCGCGACGCGCATGATCACGGCGTACTGGTTGTTCGGCTGGAAGATCGTCGACACCTGCTGGCCGCTGAACGCGCGCGACAGCGCCGCCTCGACCCCATCCGGGGTCAGTCCCAGCGCGGCGATCCGGTCCCGATCGAGCGCGACGTTGATCTGCGGATTGGTCAGCTGCAGGTCGCTCGACACGTCCGCGATCTGGCGAATGGTGCGCAGCCGCTCCTCGAGGAGCGGCGCGAATCGGTAGAGCTCGCTCACATCCGCCGCCTGGAGGGTGAACTGATACTGCGCGCGCGCCTGGCGGCCGCCGATGTTGATGACCGGCGGGTTCTGCAGAAAGACGCGAATGCCCGGCACCGCCGCCAGCTTGGGTCGCAGTTCTTCGAGCACCTGGTCGGCGGACAACGCCCGCTCGGCGCGCGGTTTGAGGTCGATATTCAATCGGCCTGAGTTCGTGCCGCCGAGACCGACCATCGACGTGAATGACCGGACGTTCGGATCGGCCCGAATGATCGCCGCGACCGCCTGCTGGTGGGCGACCATCGCCTCGAACCCCGTGCCTTGCGCGCCTTCAGTGGTGGACGTCAGCTGGCCCGTGTCCTGGCTCGGAATGAAGCCGAGCGGAATGTGCCGGAAGGTCCAGACCGTCGCGACGGTCAGGCCGACCGCGATCAGCATCGTGACGGCATGCCACCGCATCGCCGCGCTGAGCGTACGGCCGTAAAACCTGAGCCCCGCGTCGAACACCTTTTCGATCGCCATGTAGACCACGCCGTGCCTGGTCTTCGGCGGCTTGAGGAAGCGCGCGGCGAGCATCGGCGTGAGGCTGATGGAAACAAAACCGGACACCAGGATGGCGACGCCGATGACGACGGCAAACTCGTGGAGCAGGCGTCCGACGACGCCGCCCATGAAGAGCACGGGGATGAAGACGGCGGCGAGCGACAGCGTCATCGACAGAATCGTGAACGCGACTTCCTTCGAGCCCTTGAACGCGGCGGTCATCGCGTCCTCGCCGTGCTCCATGTGGCGCACGATGTTTTCGAGCATCACGATCGCGTCGTCCACGACGAAGCCGACCGCGAGCGTGAGCGCCATGAGCGACAAATTGTCGAGGCTGTAGCCGAAGAGCGACATCGCCGCGAAGGTGCCGATGATCGACGCCGGCAACGCGAGACTGGGGATGATCGTGGCCGAGATGTTGCGCAGGAACAGAAAGATCACCAGGACGACGAGCGCGACCGTCAGCCAGAGCGTGATCTTGATGTCGTGCACCGACTCGCGCACCGCCGCGGAGCGGTCGGACCGGACCGCGATCGAGAGCGACGCGGGCAGCGACGCCTGGATTTCGGGCAGCAGCGCGAGGATGCCGTCGACCGTGGCGACGGTGTTGCTGCCCGGTTGGCGGTTGATCGCCAGGTACACCGTTCGAGCGTCGTTCAGCCACGCGGCCGTGCGATCGTTCTCCACGCCTTCGAACACGTGCGCGACTTCGTTGAGCCGGACCGGATTGCCGTTCCGATAGGCCACGATGACCGGGCCGAACTCGGCCGCAGTCGTGAGCTGCCCATCCGCCTTCACCGAGAGCGACCGCTCCCGGCTGTACAGCGTGCCCGTGGGACGGTTGACGTTGGCGCGCTGAATCGCCTGCGTCAACTCGTCGAGGCTCATTTGCCTCGCGGCGAGGGCGAGCGGGTTGACGTCCACGCGCACCGCGCGCTTCTGCGCGCCGAAGATGTTGACCTGCGCGACGCCTTTCACCATCGAGATGCGCTGGCTGATCGCGGTCTCGGCGTACTCGTTGATATCGGGCAGCGGCAGCGTGGTTGAGGTCAGCGTCAGGATCAGGACGGCGCCTTCGGCCGGATTGACCTTCTGAAACGACGGCGGCGCCGGCATGTCGGGCGGCAGCTGACGGACCACCCGGGCAATCGCGGTCTGCACGTCCTGCGCGGCCGCGTCGATGTTCCGGTCGAGCGCGAACTGCAGCGTGATCTGTGTGCTGCCAAGCGAACTCGACGAGCTGATCGAGTCGATGCCGGGCAGGCTCGAGAACTGCTTCTCGAGCGGTGTCGCGACCGCCGCCGCCATCGTCTCGGGATTGGCGCCGGGCAGATTGGCGCTGACCTGGATGGTGGGGAAGTCCACCGTCGGCAGGTCGCTCACCGGCAGCGTCGTGTAGCCGATGAACCCGAAGATCACGATCGACAACTGCAGCAGCGTCGTCGCGACCGGACGTTTGATGAACGTTTCGGAGAGGTTCATTACCGAGACGAGGCGACGGCGGGCTTGATCGAGATCTTCGCGCCCGGCGTGAGCCGGAGGTGCCCGTCGGTCACGACCTTGTCGCCGGCGCTCACGCCCGATTCCACGACGGTGATGTCGCCATCGGTCCATCCGATGCGCACCGGCCGCATCTCCGCGGTGTTGTCCTTGACGACGTAGACGAATTGGCCCTGCTGGCTGGCTTGCACGGCGGCCGTCGGGATGACCAGCGCGTGCGGCTCGATGGCGAGTTGCATCGTGACGTCCACGTACTGCCCAGGCCACAACTGCCGATTCCCGTTGGGGAACACGCCCTTGACCGTGATCGTGTCGGTCGCGCGGTTGGCGCTGCTGTCGACGAACCCCAGTTTTCCCGTCGCCGCGCTTTCCGGGACGCCGGGAATCGACGCGGTGATGCGCAGGTCACGGGTCTCGGGCCCGCGAAGTCGCGGGAGGAGACGGGCGGGAATCGCGAACGTCACGTTGACCGGCGCCGTCGCGGAAATCGTCACCATCGGCGCCGCGTCGTTGGCCCGGACGAGCGAGCCTTGGTGCACCTGCAGCGCGCCGGTTCGTCCGGACACCGGCGCCGCGATCTTCGTGTAGCTCAGTTGCAACCGCGCCGCCTCAAGCGTGCCGCGATCGGCATTGACCGTCGCGCGCATCGACGCGACGTTGGCGGCCAGCGTGTCCCGATCCGCCTTCGGAATCACGCCACGCGAGAAGAGATCGTCCGCGCGCTGGGCCTGCGCCTCGAGGTTGTTGAGCTGCGCGGTGTCGCGCGCCAGCACCGACTCCGCCTGGTTGACGATGCCCTGGAACGGGCGCGGATCGATCGTGAAGAGCAGGTCGCCGGCTTTGACGTCCGCGCCCTCCTGAAATGAGATGGCGAGAATGGGCCCGGCCACCTGCGCGCGGATGTCGACGGTTGACGAGGCTTCGACGGTGCCGACGGCGCGAATCGTGACCGGCATGGCGCGTTCGACGACATCGGCGATCGCCACCGGCGGGGGCGGGCCGCCGGCTCGTCCGGCGGGAGCGGCTGACGGAGCGGGCGCGCCGGTGCGGCCGCAGCCGGTCGCGCCAATCAGGAGGATCGCGGCCGAAGCCAAATAAACCGAGCGCATGTTCCGAAATACTCTCATATGCTCAACGTCGATGGCGAGAGCCACTATACGGTTCATTCACTCGCCTTATCTTGTCTACGAGCAGAACCAGGGCGTGCGATTCGCGCCGGTCTGGGCGTATACCCTGGCGGCGTATGTGCCGGAGGCCTGGACCGCGTCGGTCTTCGACTGCACGCTCGATCCGGTCGGCGCGATCGACGACGCGGACGTCTTCGCGTTCAGCGGCATCAATCAGGATCTTCCGTCCATCCTCGAGACTCACGCCGCGCTCAAGCGGCGGTTTCCGAACGCGATCTTCATTCTCGGCGGGCCCATCGTCTGGTCGTTCGAACAGGACGGACGGCTGGACGCGCTGAGCGGCTTCGATCATCTCTTCGTGCTCGACGGTGAAGCGTCGCTGCCGAATTTCCTGAACGCGCTGAGCGCCAGTGGGCGCGCGGGCATGCCGAAAGTGATTCGCGCCGATCGTTTTCCGATCGAAGCGGCGCGGCCGATGCGTTTCGATCTTCTGCGCCCGCAGGCGTCGCGTTACTACGGCGCCGTCGTCGAAGTCGCGCGCGGCTGCCCGTTTCTCTGCGAGTTCTGCGACATTCGCGTGCTGCCGCAGAACAACGAGACGCATTCCAAGGATCCGCGGCTGATCGTCGACGAACTGGACGCGTACGCGTCAATGGGCATCCGGCAGATCCAGCTCGCGTGCGACAACTTCATCGGCGATCAGGTGTGGGCGAACCAGTGCGTAGACGCGATTCTCGACTGGCAGGCGCGCACGGGGCAGAAGGTGGCGCTCTACACCTGGCTCACGGTGAACCTCAGCCGCCTGCCCGATTTGATGGCGAAGATGCGGCGCGCGGGATTCACGGCGGTGTTCATCGGCGTCGAGTCGTTCAACGCCAACTCGATCCTCGAAACGGCCAAGGTCCAGAATCGCAACGAGGCCCGGCAGATGGTCGAGGCGTTGCGCGAGATTCAGGCCCGGGGCTTCCTCGTGATTCCCGGCCTGATCTTCGGGTTCGACAGCGATCGTCCTTCGCTCTTTGACGACACGCTGAACGGCGTGCTGGAGTCGGGCCTGCTCGGGGGCGATCCCACGTTTCTCATCGCGTTGCCCGGCACTCCGCTGCACGCGCGCATGAAACGGACCGGCCGGCTGATCGAGCATCGCGACGACACGACGCTGGCGCTCCATGAAGAGCGCGTGTCCAAAGTGGAAAGCAACATCCGCTACCTGCAGCCCCGTGAGTTCCTGATCGCGGGCTTCATGGACTTCGTCCGGCGATTCACGGACGCCGGTTACATGCGCCGCCGGTTTGTCACGCACGTCGCGATCATGCGCGACCAGCGATTCGTGCCCGACCATGCGCTGGGCTACGGCAGCTTGCCGGAGTATCTGAAGTTTCAGCTCAGCTCAGCGGGCAATTTCGGCCGCATGGTGAAGCGGGGCGCGCTGTTTCTTCGACCCGACCGTCTGTACACCGTGCTCGTCGGGCTGTGGCTGGTCTGGCGCCACCGGCGCACGATTCCGGGTCTGCGCCACCACTTCAGCATCTGGGTGTTTCTCTGGAGCAATCTGCTGCTCAAATACGCCGGGCTCACGGCCGCCGACTTCAAGATCCAGTCGGTCAGCGCGTCAGAGATGGACGCGATCTGGCGGGATCTCGAAACGCATACGCCGTCGGGCGTCACCACGCCCGACGGCATCAAGGTCGGCGCGCAGGAACAGCGCACCCACCAGGCGCTCACCGCGCTCAAGGCGCGGCTATCGAGCGAATACAGTCTCAGCGATTTTCGAAAGTCCTAGTTTCTTCGCGGCGAACGGCCGCGCGAATGCCGCCGGCGGGTTGTGCGCCGTCGCCAGGTCGTAGGCCTTCTGGTAAAAGGCCTTCGCCTGATCGGCGTGGCCGAGTTTCTCGTGCGTCATCCCGAGCAGCGCCTGCATGAACGGGTCGGTGGCGTTGCCCTGAATCGCGACCGCGGCGTTCAAGTGGGTGAGCGCGGCGTCCAGATTGTTGAGATACAGCGCGACGTAGCCCTGCAGGTACGGATAGAACCGCTCCTGCGGCTCGGCCATCGCCTTGTCGCTGTCGAGGATACGGCGCGCCTCGGCCAGCTGGCGATTCGCCTCCGCCGCGTTGCCGCGGCGCGCGGCGAGCCGCGCGAGGGCGTGCGTGAGGCGGAAATCCCACAGGCTCTTCGGATGCGTCTTCGGTTCGGGTTCCTTCAGCCCGAGCTCCGAACCGCGCCGGTAGTACTTCTCGGCGACGTCGAGCTGGCCCTGGTCGATGCACACGCGGGCACCCTCGTTCGCCATCTCGCCTTCCTGGTAAAACGCGTTCTGCGGTTCCGCCTGTTCGCGCGTCACCCAGTACGCGATGACCATCTCTTCGTATTTGATTGTGTTAGCGCAATCGCCGTCGAACGCGTACGACATCGCCATGCCGCGCTGGGCCTGCGCCTTCGCGAGCGGAGTCGGCGCCGTGTCGATCAGGCGCTGGAAGATGACGCGCGCCTCCGCGGTCTTGCCGGCGACGTCGAGCTGGTTCGCCGCGCGCGTGTCCTCGGCGCCGGGTCCGGCCGCGCGTCCACCTTGAGCGGAAACCAACAACGGCAACGCCAGCACGCCGGCGACTGCCACGCTAAAACGAACAACTGATCGGTACATGAACCACCTCTCCGTCATTCAGTCTACGCTTTGGCCGCGACGACGAAGCGGGTGAAGTTGTCGCGGCGGTCCTGAATCTCCGAGAGGAGTATGGCGCCGCCGTACAGCGCGGCCGCGCGCGTCGAGGCGATGGCCGCGGCGTGGACGTCGCCCGCGCACACGATCGCCGCCGCCGCGCCCGCGGTATCGAACGCGGCCACTTGGGCGATCTGCGGATGTGCTTCGAAGAACTTCCGGCATTGCGCGAGCGCCACCGGGTGGGACGACGCGGAACGGACGTCCGTGATCGTGGCGCCCGGGCATCCGATGAGCGCGTGCGCGATCCGCAACGAATGTTCGGCCATCACACGACAGCCATGGCGCCTGATCAGTTCGGCCGCGCGCGGCACCGGACCCGCGAGCGAGTTCTCGACCGGGATCACCGCGAACTCCGCGACGCCGAGCGACAGCGCCTGAAACACGTCGTCCAGCGTGTCGAGCGGCTGCAGATGCGCGTCGTCGCCCGCGAGCGCGCGCGCCGCGTCCTCGCTGAATGCGCCGGGAACGCCCTGGTAGGCGACGGTCGGCGCGGCGCCGGTCAGCCGGAGCCGCTCGGCGCGGAGCGCGTCGATCGCGCGGTCAATGCGTTCGAGATGTGGATGCACGAGCCCGTTCACAGAAAAGTCTCCTGAAAAGAAAAAGCCCGCCACTTTTTGGGTGGCGGGCTGAAGTTGATTGACGTTGATCGCGTCAACTCACACGGCTACCCACCTGGCGGGTAGGTAAAAAAGCGCGGGGCCGTGATGAGGTCGAGCATTTCTTTGGACGACTGGTAGCCTACCGCACGCCAGATCTCTTTGCCAGTGCCATCAACGACCAGCATGGTTGGATAACCGGCGACCTTGTACTTCTTGACGATGGCTTTTTCGATGTCGCCGTCGAGCTTCACGCCAATGTATTTGTCCGCCATCGCCGCGGCGACTTCCGCGTCGGTCCAGATCCACTCGTCCATGCTCTTGCAGGGGCCGCACCAGGTGGTCTCGAAGTCGATGAACACCAGCGTCTTCGATTTCTTCGCGAGGGCCAGCGCCGGCGCCAGGCTGTGGCTCCACTGGAGGGGCACCTTGGCGCGCGGGCGGCTGCGCTCGGGCGCGAGCATGTCGTCCGGCTTGCGGTCCGCCGCTTTCGTGACGGGTTTGTCCACGACGGCGAAATCGATCGACGAGCCATCGGGGCTGAACCCGCGGAACTCGAGCACGCTCTCCTTGTTGCCGTTGTTGACGAACATGAGGCGGTTGGTTGACCGCGCTTCGTTGATCGAGAGCACGTTCTTTGCGGCGTCCGGCGCGGACGCTTCGAGCACGCTCCACATGTCGTCCTTGTCGAAGATCGCGTTGTTGTCCGAGTCCATCGCGGCGACCAGCGCCGGCGTGCCGTTCACCGTCGTCGTGCCGTAGCGCCACGAGCCGACCGAGAACCGGAGGATATCCGGCGCCGGCGCCTCGTCGTCGCGGACGATCCAGAAGTTCACGAAGTAGTTCTCCGTCGCCCTGGTGGTCGAATACGGAATCGACAACTCTACTTTGTTGATCGAGCTCCACCACGCTTTCGTCTTGGCGTTCTGCGTCGGCGTTGCCGGAAGGCCCGGGCCGTCATCGGCGAAGTTGCCGTTGCGATTGCGATCGACGAAGAGCAGGCAGAGGTCCTTCGGATGGTCGGCCGTTGCCGTTGCGAGGACCGGGATCGCCGACGCCGCGTTTGGTCCGACGAGCATGGTGCCGGTTTTCGCCGGCCGGGCCGCGCCGGGCGGCAATGCCATCGCGTCGGCGACCGCCTTGAGCGGCACCTGCATGCCTTTGGGACTGAAGTTGGGCTTTGGCTGGCCATCGACCGGGCCGCGATATTCGAGCGGCACGTGAATGACCTGCGCCGACTGGGCCGACAGGCCGGGCGCCAGCGCCACGACCGCGGCCAGGAATAGTG
>SCUN01000144.1 GCA_004297655.1 Acidobacteriota bacterium
GCCGTAGGCGCGCTCGACCTCCTGGATCCGATCATCTTCTTCGGCATCCGCAACGGCACGCCGCCGATTCGCATCTGCCAGAGCATCGCCGCCGGTTTGATCGGCCGAGATGCGGCGCGTGCCGGCGGTCTCTCAACGGCGGCGCTCGGTGTGCTGCTGCATTTCTTCATCGCCACGATGGTCGTCACCGTGATCGTGCTGGCGAGTCAGAAGCTTCCCATCCTCGCGAAGCGGCCCTTCATCACGGGCCCGCTGTACGGCATCGCGGTGTTCCTGACGATGTACACCGTCGTGCTGCCGCTCTCAAAAGTGGGTGGCGGCATCCCGGCGTGGGGGCCGGGCCTCGCGAACGCCGTGCTGATTCACATGTTCGGCGTCGGCACGCCGGCCGTGTTGGCGGTCAGGGCAAGCTTGCGGCCGAACTCGCGATAGAGCAGCCACTCGCTCAACGCCAGCTGCAACACCACGGACGCGACCGATAGATACCAGATCCATTGCAGCTGGAATCCCGGCTGGCGCGACAGCCACACCACCGGCACGCCGACCGCGAGGATGCGCGTGGCGCTCGTGACGAGCGAGGGCAGCGTGTTGCCCATCGCCTGGAACATGCTCGAGTTGACGAAGATCAATCCCGAGGCCATGAAGTTCCACGACACGATCTTCAGAAACGTCGTGCCGACGTCGATGACCCTGGGGTCGTCGGAGAAGATGCCGATCATCGCGCCCGGCGCGATGTGGCACAGCAGCGCGAAGAGCGTCATGAGCGCGAGCGCCATCAGCGCCGCGTCTTTGTAGGTCGCCTTCACGCGATCGCCGAGCTTCGCGCCGAAGTTCTGGCCCGCCACCGGCGCGACCGCGAAACCGAGCGCGACGACCGGCATGAACAGCGCCTGCACCACGCGCTGGCCGATGCCGAATCCCGCCTGCGCTTCGGCGCCGAATGGCTTGATGACCGAGTACACCAGGAAGAGGTACACGGCCATCAGCGCGAACTCGAAGCCTGACGGCAGGCCGATCCCGAGCATCTTTCCCCAGATCTTCAAATTCGGCGCCCAGTCGCGCACGGTGAAAGTCAGGAATGAGTCCTTCTTCAGGAAGTACGACGTCAGCCACAGGACGCCGACGACGACAGAGACGAGCGTCGAGAGCGCCGCGCCGGCAACGCCCATCGGATGGCCGGTGCCCCAGCCGAACATCAGGATCGGCGCGAGGATCATGTTGAGGACCACTGTCGTGGTCGACACGACCATGCCCGGCTTGAAGTTGCCGAGGCCGCGGAGCGCCGAGCCCATCGCGACCATCGCGAACTGCAGGCCCATCGCAGGAATGAACCAGAGCAGGTAGTCCTCGGCGAGCTTCGCCGTGCCCGAATCCGCGCTCATCGACATCGCGTACGAATGTCGCGTCAGCATGCCGATGATCAGCACCGCGACGCCGAAGAGCATCGACAGCACCTGCGACTGGTTGAACACGAGCAGGCCGTACTCGTGGTCCTTCCGTCCGGCCGCATGCGACACCAGCGTCGTCGTGCCCACGCCGAGCACCTGCGTCATGGCGAGCACGACGAACGTGATGTTGCCGGCGAGCGCGACGGCGGCGACCGCGTCCGTGCCGATGTGGCCGACCCAGTACAGATCGACCAGGAAGTACAGCGTCTGAAACAGCATCGTCACCAGCATGAAACTGGTGGTCTTCAGGAGATGGCCGGTGATGGGCCCTTTTGTGAGGTCCTGCATGGGAATTTCGCACCGAAGTATATCCGTCTATACTCCAGCGCATGAAGACACCATCCGCGCTCGTAGCCGTTGCCGTTGTGTCGCTGTCGGCGGCCGTTCTGGCCCAGGGGACTGGAGCGCCGCAGGGCGCGATTCAGTTCGGCGGCACCAATCCCGACGGATCGTTGCGGCCGGCGCGCGCGGTGACGCGGCTCTTTTCGCAGGACGCGTACACGCAGTACGAGATCCTCGAGCCGGGCAGCGAAGCGTTTCGCATCACGTTTCTTCCCGAGGTTGGGCCGGGCGCCACGGAGCTGACCAACGCGACTCGGTCGGGCAGTGAGGGCGGCGAGATCGAGGTCTACGATCCGCGCACGGGCGAGCCGCTGAAGTTCACCTACGAGGCGCAGGCCAACGGCGATCACATGATCCGCGCGCAGTTGCCGATGAAGGTACCGGAGGGCGGCATCGGCCGCGTCCTGATCTACAAGACCTATAAGGATGCCCGCACCTACATGATGAACGGCAAAGACATCGTGTGGGTTCGCAGTTTGAGCGGGTACCGGCTTGGCGTCGTGCTGCCGAAAGGGTTCTCGTTGTTGTCGTCTGACGTCGCCGCGCAGATGTCCACGCTGCCTGACGGCCGTGTGAAGCTCGCGTTTGCGAACCCGAGCGGGCAGAGCAACCCCGTGACGATTCATGCGCGGCCGACCGACGTGAAGTACACCCCGAGCCCGTACACGGACATGTTCTTCGACGACATCAAGACGCTCTACGACCTCGGCGATCCGGCCACGGGCACGTTCAGCGTCGAGCAGACGTACTCGGATTACCGCAAGGGCGCGTCGGCGTCGATCGACGCGATGAACTACCTCGCGCTCCGCGATCTCCGCGTGGTCGATCTCGACACCGCGAAGCCGCTCGCGACGAAGACCGTCGCCGGGAAGACGACGGCGGCGCTAGAGGTGCCGATCAAGAACGAGAAACAGAGCGCCCATTTGAAGGTGACAGGAACGGTGAACGACAAGAGCTACGGCCTCGTGAACGGCGAGATCGTCTTTACGCGGACCATCAAGGGTCTCCGAAACACCGTTCTTCTGCCAGCCGGCTACCAGGTGACGGGCTCGTCACAGTCGGGCACCGTTGGCCAGACCCGCGAAGGCCGCGCCTTCGTTGCCCTGATCAATCTCAACGCCGAGAACAGCTATAACGTGACGATCCGCGCGCGGAAGTAGAATTCCGGGATGAAGTCATCCCGATTCACTCTCGCCCTCATCCTTGCGGTTTCCGGCGCGGCGCTCGTCGCGCAGGAACAGGCCGATCCGAAGACCCTGATCGCGTCGGCGACGCTCAACTCGATCGCGCAACACATCTCGGGCGCGCAGGCGCGCAATCACGTCCTCGAGATGTGTCCGTTCGAGCGCAACCGGCCGGCCGAGGAATACACGAGCGGCACGTACCGCGAGTCGCTCTACGCCGAGAAGACGGCGAAAGAGTACGGATTCAGCGACGTCCACATCGAGCGGTTCCCGCTCGGCGCGAAGCAGTGGGACGGCGAAATGGGCGAGCTGTGGGTGACCGAGCCCGGGCCGGCCCAACTCGTCACGCGCTACCGCGACATCGCGACGACGCTCGCGACGGGCAGCCGTAGCGCGGATGTCACCGCGGAGCTGATCTACGTCGGCCGAGGGGACACCGCCGCGGACTACGCCGGCAAGGACGTGAAAGGCAAGATCGTCCTCGCCTCCGGCCCGGTCGGCGCCGCGCACAACCTCGCCGTCCGACAGTTCGGCGCCGAGGGCGTCGTGAGCTTCTTCAACGGCACCGGCAAGCCGATCGACCGGCCCGACCAGATGGGGTGGAGCGGCATCCAGGCCAGCGCCGATCCGGCTGTCCGCACGACCTGGGGGTTCATCCTGTCGCTGCGCATGGGGCTCGACCTGCTCGCCAAGATCGAACGCCACCAGAAAGTCATGGTCCACGCGATCGTCAAAGCGGCCGAATACGACGCGCCCATGAACGTCGTCGTTGCCACGATTCCCGGCGATGGATCGACGAACGAGGAATTCCATTTCACCGCACATCTGTTCGAAGGCATCGCGAAGCAGGGCGCGAACGACAACTGCGGCGGCCCGGCGACGCAGCTCGAAGCCGGCCGCGCGTGGATCGAGATGATCAAAGACGGCACGTTGCCGAAGCCGAAGCGCACGGTGCGGTTCCTGTGGGTTCCGGAAATCAGCGGCACGACCGCGTACCTGCGCGCCCATCCCGACCTCGGCCAGCACGTCGTCGCCAGCGTCTCGACCGACATGGTCGGCGCGAATCAGTCGATCAATCACAACTCGCTGCACTTGAATCAGACGATGTACTCGATTCCGAGCATCATCAACGACGTGTCGCGCCAGTTCTTCGAGTACGTCGGCGAGACGAATCGCGAGAAGCTGCACAACCGCCGCAACGGCTACGCGTTCCAGAACCCGATGATCGACCCGTCGGGCACGCGCGATCCTTTCAACTACAACATCGAGAAGTTCTACGGCTCGAGCGATCACCAGGTCCATCTCGACTGGAACCCGCGCATTCCGGCGGTGCAGTTCGGCAACTGGCCCGACGCGGTGTACCACTCGTCGGATGATTCGCCGGCGAATCAGGATCCGACCCAGATGAAGCGCGCGGCATTCCTGATGGTCACCGTCGGCAGCGTGTTCGCGAACTCGGGACCGAATGACGTCATGGCCGTGGCGGGCGTGGCGCTGTCGTATGCGCAGCAGCGCATCGCCGCGGACCTGCGCGATGCGATGGCATTCGTCGCGAGCGCGACCGCCGAGACCTACGCCGAGAACTACAAGGAAGCGCTGAATCTCGTGAAACAGGCCTACGTGCGCGAGCGCCTCGACGTGCGCTCGGCCGCGACGCTGGCGCTCGGCGACAAGGGCGTCAGCGCCGATGTGAATGCGCTGGCCGATACACTGACCGCCAGCGAGACGGCGGACACCGCGCGCGTGAAGCTCGCCGCGAAGGCCGCGGCCGCGCGGTTGAAGACCACATTCACGGATGCGCCGATCCTGACCGCGGCCGAGCAGGCCGCGGCGAAACTGGTGCCGGCGCGTGTGGCGAATCCGCCGGCCGCCGCGGCGGTGCCCGGGCTGGCCTCGCCGACGCTGACCGGCTACTACACGCAGGAGGCGCGCAACTTCACCGACGGCCAGCGTTCGATCCTGGATATTCGCAATGCCATCTCCGCGGAGTTCGGTCCGGTGTCGATCGAGACCGTCGTGAACTTCTTCCGCAACGGCGAGAAGCAGGGCCAATACACGATCGTGGTGAAGTAATGAGAATCGCCGCAGGGCTTGTCGTCGCCGCCGGCGTCGCGCTCACCGCTCAGCAGAGCGTCGAGCAGACGGCCATGGGCACGAAGGCCGGGCTCGAAGTGGTCGCGAGCTTCGACGGCCTCGGCGTGGGATTCATCGGGCCGCAAGGCCTGCCGCTCGGCAACCAGGGCCGGCCGCTCGGAAATCCCTCAGACAACTCACTCGCCGTTGGCCCGGATCACATCGTCCAGGTCGTGAACGGGGCCATGGCGATTTTTTCGAAGAAGGGCAAGAAGTACAACGAAACCGGGCGTGTGTTGTACGGGCCAGTGCAGAGCAACGTCTCGTTGTTCAATGGCCAGGGCGGCCAGTGTGAGGCGCGGCGGGCCGGCGACGTGGTCGTCCGCTACGACCAGATCGCGAATCGCTGGCTGTTCGTGCTGCCGCTGTTTCAGCGCGGACCGGTGCGCGCCGACCAGCCGGAGATTCCGAAAGGCGGCGAGCCGGCGAAGTTCCAAGTACCGGCCGTCGCAAATCAACCCGGTCCCGCGGCGCCGCTGTTCACTCCACCCCCGCCTGCGCCAACGCCGCCTTCGGCGGCGGCTCCGGCGGGCAGGCCCGCTAACCCGGCACCGGCGGCACCAGCTCCCCCGCGCACCGGCGCACCTGCTCCCCAGAGCACCGCCGCACCCGGCCCGTATGGCATGTGTTACGCGATCAGCACTTCGAGTGACCCGATGGGCTCGTACTACCGCTACGAGTTCCTCCGCGCGCTGTTTCCGGATTACCCGCGTCCCGCGATCTGGACCGACGGCTACTACGTGCCGACGAGCACGGGCGACAACCGCATCTCCGAAACCATTGCCACGCAGAAGCACGCGTGCGTGGTGGAGCGCGACAAGATGCTGGCCGGCCAGCCCGCGCGCGAGCAGTGCCTGATCATCGAGAACGTGAACTTCCTCAACAACGCCGACATCGACGGCACACTGATGCCGCCGAAGGGCGCGCCGAACATCATGCTGGCCGCCGGCGGCGAGCAGCTCAGCCGCAAGTTCGAGGACGACGCGTTGTACGCCTGGCAGGTCCGTGTGAACTGGGAGGATCCGTCGAAGACCGTCGCGGCCGGTCCGCAGAAGATCGCGGTGGCGCCGTACCACTATCTGTGCGACGGACAGTTGACCAACTGCGTGCCCCAGCCCGGCGCGGAGCGGAAGCTCGACGCGCAGGGCGACAAGATCATGGCGCGCGTCGTGTACCGGCGGGTCGGCAACAAGGAGATGATCGTCGCGGTCCATTCCGTCAACACATCGTCCGGGGGCGGCGGCGTGCGTTGGTACGAGTTGAACGTCGAACCCCGGAACGGCGAGCGCGCCTTGCGCTTGAACCAGCAAGGCACGTACGCGCCTGAGGGGTTCTATCGCTGGATGGCGAGCCCCGCGATCGACA
>SCUN01000145.1 GCA_004297655.1 Acidobacteriota bacterium
GACGGCGTGGTCCGGGCCCTTTTCGAGCACGACCCGGGCGCGCTCTTTGGTGGGCTGGATGTTCTCGCGCAGATTGACGCCGTTGATCTCGCGCCAGATGCCGCGCGCGGTCTCGGTCGCCTGGGCATCTGACAGCGACGCGTAGCGGTGGAAGTACGACCGCGGATCGCGAAACACGGTCTCGCGCAGCATCCGGAACCGGTCGATGTACCAGTGCTCGATGTCTGCCTCGTCCGCGTCGATGTAGATCGAGAAATCGAAGAAGTCCGACACGAACACGCGCGGGCTCTTACTAGCCGGTGAGCCGGCGCTGGAAAATGAGGCCCCATCGCCGGTCTGCAGCATGTTCAGGCCTTCGACGATGACGATGTCGGGATGGCTGACGATCTGGTACTCGTCGGGCACGATGTCGTAGGACTGGTGGGAGTAGACCGGCGCGCGCGCTTCGCCGCCGGCTTTGATGTCTTCCATGAACTGCACGAGCCGGCGCACGTCGTAGCTTTCCGGAAACCCTTTGCGCGACATGAGGCCGCGCGACTCGAGCACGGCATTCGGAAAGAGAAACCCGTCGGTCGTGACGAGATCGACGTGCGGATGATTCGGCCAGTGCGCGAGGAGCGCCCGCAGGACACGGGAAAAGGTGCTCTTGCCGACCGCGACACTGCCGGCGACGCCGATGACGTACGGCACGGGATTGGGTTTCGTGCCGAGAAACGTGTCGGTGGCGCGGTGCAGCGCCTGCGTCGCCGAGACGTGCAGGTTCAGCAGCCGCGACAGCGGCAGGTAGATGGCTTCGACTTCGGAGAGGGAGACGCGCTCGTTGAGACCCTGGAGTTCGGCGAGGTCCGCTTCGGACAGGGTCAGCGGAGTGCTGGCGCGCAGGCGCGCCCACTCAGAGCGCTCGAACTCCAACTATTTGCCGTAGTGCTCGGCGTTGACCGCGATGAAGCTCTTCCACTTTTCCGGCACCTCGTCGAGCGCGAAGATCGCCTCGACCGGGCAGGCCGGCACGCAGGCGCCGCAGTCGATGCACTCATCCGGGTGGATGTAGAGCTGCTTGGCGTCCGCAAACGCCGCCTCGTCCTTGCGCGGGTGGATGCAATCGACCGGACACACGTCCACACACGCGGTGTCTTTCGTGCCGATGCAGGGTTCGGTAATGACGTAAGCCATTCGATCTCCTCAGAAAACGCATGGACATTGTATCTCAGGACTAGAATGTCTTCCATGCACAGCCCGTGGAATCCGCGACGCGCAGCGGTCGTGTCGGCCGTCCTGCTCGCCTCCGCCTGCGGGAGCAAGAGCTCCAGCAGCACCTCACCGACGTCGCCGACGCTGACGACGGCCGTGGCCACCACGACCATCACGATCACCTCGGCGGGCGTCAGCCCCAACAACATCGAAGTCGCCCTGGGCGCGCGCGTCTTGTTCATCAACAACGACACGCGGTCGCACACCATGACGTCGGACCCGCACCCCGAACACACCGACTGCCCGCCGATCAATTCGGTCGGATTCCTGCAGGCCGGCCAACAGGTGACCACCGCAAACCTCAACACGGCGCGCACGTGCGGGTACCACGATCACGACGACCCGTCGAATACCCGGTGGCAGGGGCGGATTACGATCAAATAATGGGTAATGGGCGATGGGCGATGAGCAATGGACATTGCCTATTCGACATCGCCCATTAGCGATGTCAGTGGTATCCCCGGGCGGGCGGCGAAGGTGGCCGATTTCGCCGCGTGCGCCGGAAACGCCGTGAGGTAGCCGGCGAGCCAGCGCTCGGCGAATAGGTCCGGATCTTCCCGGCGGGTATCGACCAGCGCCCAGACGCTGCCACCGAAGCCGGCGCCGAAGGCGCTCGACGCAAACGCGCCGTTCCGGCGCGCCATCGCGACGAGCGCGTTGGTCTCCGGCAATTGGTTCCTCAGAAGGGCGTCCGCATCACCGTGAGACGCCGCCGCCAGAAGACCGAGCGCCTCCGCGTCTCCGCGTGAGAACGCCCTCAGGGCCGCCTCCACCCGCGGCATCTCGCGCGCAAAGTGGGTCAGCCGCGTGTGCAGCTCGTCGGCGGGCCAGCCCGTGACTGACTGGGTGTCGATGATCGCCCGCAGCCGGCGCTCCACCGACGCGTCGCGCGACATCTCGGCCGTGAGCGATTCGAGCGGTCCGGCGTGCCGCTCCCACAGATCCATCAGCG
>SCUN01000146.1 GCA_004297655.1 Acidobacteriota bacterium
GTCGATTCGTAGCCGCGGCCGAACGCGTAGTTGAGATCCAGCTGAAGGCCGTCGGCCAGCCGGCGCCGGAAGTCGACCTGCATCGCGTTGTACCGCGTGTAGCCGCCGTAGCCGGTGACGTTGGCGCCGCCGAGCACGTCCGGATTGGCGCGGAAGAAGTTCCGCGGAAGCCCCGCGGCGACCGCGTTCGCGCGCCGGGTGGAGTCGCCTTCGAGGCCGGTATTCGAGTTCAGGCCGGCCGGCGTGAACGGATTCGGGCTGTAGGCCGCGAGTGGGTTGATGAAGTTCGTGCTCGACCAACTCGAGGATGTGTAGAGCGCCGCGTTGCCGGCGTTCGCCGCCGTAACGCCGCTGAAATACGCGAGGTAGATCGGCAGCGGCACCGTGCCCGTGCCGGACCCGAAGTACTTGAACGTGGCGCCGCGGCCGGCCGCGATGTTGGCCTGCAGATTCGCCTGCGCGTTCTTGAACTCGTTCAGGAAGCCATTCTCGAGGATGTTGGCTTCGTTGAAGTTGTAGGTCGTCCACTGCTGCCGGCTGCGCGTGCCGACGTAGCGCACCGCGATCGACGACTTGCGGCCGACCGCGCGCTGAATACCCGCGGTCCACGAGTCCGAATACGGCACCTGCAGGTTCGGATCGAACAGGTTGACCGAGCCGGTGATCACCGGCGTTGCCGGATAGACCGGCGTGTCATTGAACGCCGGCGCGTCGAGCGATCCCGGCGCCCGCAGGAGACGCGGCAGGCCGCCGAGGTTGCCGAGCGACGCGTTGCGCGACGTGTCGAGCGTGATGCCCTGGTTCGAGCCGAAGACGCCGGAGTAGTCGCCGATGCCGTTGCGGTTATACGACCGCGCGAAGCCCGCCGTGATCGCCGTGTCGCCCTGGTTGCCCAGCACGCGATGCAGGAATCCGCCATCGGCGGTCGGCGTCCAGTTGATGCCGATCGACGGCGCGAGGTTGTCCCAATCGGTGTTGAACGCCCGCGTGCCCTTCGAGAAGTTCACGAGCGTCGGCTTCACGCCCGGCGTCACGCCCGGCTTGAAGAGATTGCACGTCGCCGGCGTCGGGTTACTCGGATCGCACGAGGCGACATTTCCCGAGATGCCCCACGCCGAGTCGAGCGTCGCCGTCGAGTAGGTGCTGTTCGTGGAGTAGAAGGGCAGCTGCATCGCGTAGCGCAGACCGATGTTGATCGAGAGGTCCGGACGCACGCGCCAGTTGTCCTGCGCGAACACGTCGAATTCGCGCTGCCGTCCGCGCTGGATCGCCGCGCCCGAGTAGATGTACTTCCCGTTCTCATCGAGACGCGAGGTCGCCGTGATCGAGCTGATGCGGCCGGTGAGCGTCGCGTAGAGCTGGCGCGCCGCCGTGACGTCGGCCGAGGCCGAGCCCGGGAAGTTCGCCGACGTGAACATGGCGAGCGCCGGGTCGCCCGTGATGACGTCAAACGCCACCGTCGGCGTCATCGTCTGGTTTCGGAGCCAGAGATCGACCTGGGTCATCTCGCCGCCCATCGTCAGGCTGTGCGAGCCCTTCTGCCAGCTCAGCGTGTCGCCGATGACCTTGGTGGACGCCTCGCGCGAGCTCGGCGTGGACGCGAAGCTCGCGTTGCTCGCGCCGTTGCCGATGCTCAGCAGATGGCCGAGCTGGTTCGCGAGCGAGCCGGTGTACATGCCGATGTTCAGCCCCGGCGAGAAGAACGTCGCGCCGCCGGTGCCGCCGACGCGGAACTCGTTGACGATGTTCTTGCCGAAGGTCGACCGCAGGTTGGCGCCGACGGTGTACCGATCGGAGATCTGGTCGCCGAAGACCGGGAAGCCCGGGAACGCGGGC
>SCUN01000147.1 GCA_004297655.1 Acidobacteriota bacterium
AACCGCCGCTCATCGACGTCAAGGCGAACGCCGTGACGTCCACGGTGAGCTCGGACATCATCGACCTCATCCCGAAAGGCCGCAACTTCACGTCGGCGCTGACGCAGATCGCCGGCACGAACAACGAGTCGCGCGGCGGCGGCATCATGATCGACGGCGCGTCGGCTTCGGAAAACCGCTACGTCGTCGACGGTCTCGACACGACGAGCCTGCGCAACGGCACGTCGCAGAAGGACGTCATCACCGACTTCATCCAGAACATCACGGTCAAGCAGTCCGGCTACAACGCGGAATTCCGCGCGGCCACCGGCGGCGTGATCAGCGCGATCACCAAGAGCGGCGGCAACGTGTTCCACGGCGATGCCGGCACCTACTACTCGTCGAACTCGCTGCTCGGCAAGGTGCGCCAGACGCTGCGTTCACTCCCGTCTGACGCGTCGAAGGCCGAATACATCAAGACCCCGCGCGACAAGAACACCTACTCGATCGACCCGGTGTTCGACATCGGCGGTCCGGTCTTCAAGAACAAGATCTGGTTCTTCGCCGGCTACAACCCGTCTTACAGCCGCGGCAAGCGCACTGTGACCTGGGTGAGCCCGGGCGTGAACCCGCCGACGCAGACCTTCGATACCGGCACGCCGTACGACCGCACCGCGAACTACAACCTCACGTCGCAGCTCAGCAAGAACGTGCGCGCGCGGTTCACGGGCAGCAACGAACGGCAGCAGGGCGGACTCGGCCTGCCGGGCATCGAGCCGAACGGCACGAGCACGTCGAACGCGACGTCGTTCAACCCGCGCTCGCCCATCCGCACCGACTCGTTCCTGAATTCCTACACGGGCACGATCGACTGGGTCGCCAACAACAAGTTCTTCGTGGCGCTCCAGGGCGGCTACTTCGGCTACGGCAGCCACAACGCCGGCGGCGACTACAACCACGGCACCCGCCGCACGTTCAGCCAGTCGAACATCGGCTACCTCGACGTCCCGGCCAACCTCCAGCAGCTCTCGGGCTACGCGGACGGCACGGCCAACAGCTTCAACACCAAAGACAACTACGGCCGCATTCAGGTGGACGCCAACGCCACGTGGTTCGCGCGCTGGAAGGGCGACCACGCGATCAAGTTCGGCGGCCTCTACGAGCGCCTTGCGAACGACGTGAACTCGGGCCAGCAGGCGCAGAACATCGCGTTCTCGTGGAACTCGAGCTACTCGTCGCTGACCGGGACGAGCGTCAAGGGCAAGTACGGCTACTACACCGTGTCGCAGCAGTACACGATCGGCAACATCCACTCGGACAACATCGGTCTCTTCGCGCAGGACGCGTGGACGGTGAACAGCAAGTTCACCATCAACTATGGCGTCCGCGCCGAGCACGAAGTGGTGCCGTCGTACCGCCCGGAGAACCCGAGCCTCACCTTTGGCTGGAACGAGAAGATCGCGCCGCGCGTCGGCTTCGCGTACGACATCACCGGCGACAGCCGCTGGAAGGCGTACGGCTCCTGGGGCCAGTTCTACGACGTGTTCAAGCTGGAACTCCCGCGCGGCGCCTGGGGCGCCGAGCACTGGATCCAGTACATCTACACGCTCGACACCTTCAACTGGCCGTCGATCGATTGCGACGGCGTCCCCGGCCACACGCCGGTCTGCCCGGGCACCTACATCGAACAGAACGATCGTCGTCACGTGTCGAACGGTCAGGGTCTCGAGAACCTCGTCGACCCGAACCTGAAGCCGGTGAAGACGGGTGAAATGACCCTCGGCGTGGATCACGAGCTCGGCCGCTCGATGTCGATCGGCCTGCGCTACGCGCACAAGTGGTTCATCCGCACGATCGAAGACGTCGGCGTCATCGTGCCGGGCGTCGGCGAAGTGTTCTACATCGCGAACCCGGGCGAAGGCCTCGGCAAGACGCCGCTCGGCCCGGATCCGTCCGGCCAGGTCATGCCGGACACGCCGACCCCGGTCCGCAAGTACGACGGCGTCGAGCTCACGCTGAAGAAGCGTCTCTCGAACAACTGGTACGCGACGTCGAGCTTCCTCGTCAGCCGCCTGTGGGGCACCTACTCGGGCCTCGCGAGCTCCGACGAAGTCGCGCGCCTCTCGCCGGGCGTCACCCGCATGTATGACGGCCTCTACATGTCCTTCGACGAAAAGGGCAACGTCATCTACGGCCGCCTCCAGACCGACCGTCCGTACCAGTTCAAGCTGCAGACGGGCTACCAGTTCAAGTGGGGCACCAACGTCGGCCTGAACTTCCAGGCCAGCAGCGGCACCGTGCAGACGACGCAGGTGACGTACCAGACCGTGCCGGTTGACTACAAGGGACGCGGCGACCTCGGCCGCTCGCCGATGTTCAACCAGACGGACCTGCTCGTCAGCCACGACATCCGCCTGCCGAAGAACGTGCGCGTCAGCCTCCAGGCCAACGTGACCAACCTCTTCGACCAGGACATCTGGACGTCGATCGGCACGGCGGCCTACCGCGACTCGCTCGTCATCGCGGTCCCGGCCGGCAAGTCGGTGGGCTCGGTCTTTTTCAACCCGAACGGCATCAACGTCGACGCGATCATGGCGGCGAACAACGCCGCCAGCGCGACGACGGGACGCCGCAGCCCGCTCTACAAACTGCCGAACGGCTTCCAGGGCGCGCGCCAGATCCGCCTCTTCGCGAAGATCCTCTTCTAAGCGACAAGCGGTTCGAGTCACACGCGGCCGGCAGGGATTCCCTGCCGGCCGTTTTTCGTTCTACGGCTATCATGGCGGGCAGTGCTCCCGCGAAACCGATGGACCGTCCCGGTCCTCGAAGCGTTGTTCTGGCTGCCGCCGTCCCTGCTGCCGTTTGCCGTCCGGTGGCTGACGGGCCAGTACACCCATCGCGCCGAGCCGTTCGTCGCGTTGTTCGTTCCGCTGCTCCTGATCTACCTCCTCGCGCGGACGGGGCGCTTCCAGCCGGCGCTGCGCGCCATCCTGCTGGTCTTCCTCGTCGTGGGCGGCGTATTTGCGCTGGGCCTCGCGCTGGCGGGGATGGGCGCGGCGCAGCCGGACCTGGTTCTTGCCGCGCTCGACACGAACCCGGGTGAATCCGGGGAGTTCCTGCGCCGCTTCTACACCGCCGGCGACTACGCGCTCGTGGCGGTGCTGATGGTGCTGCCCGTCGCGAGCTTCATCACGCAATGGCGGCTCAAAGCGTTCTGGCAGCCGAAGCCGCGCGCGGCGGTGCCGCTGGCCGTGCTGCTGGTCCTGCAGATCGCACTCGTCGGCAACCTGAGAACGCTCCTCAGCGGCGAACGGCGCCTGTCGGGCATCGGCAACGAGTTGATCGGCCAGATCTACCCGGCGAGCTGGTACCCGCCGCTCCGCCCGTGGATCGAGCTCGTTCAGGCGGCGCGCCTGCGCGCCCAGATGGCGACGGCGTCCGGCTCGTTCACCGACCTCACGCCGGGCGTGAGAGTGCTCGAACCGGCCGTCAGTCCGCGCACGTACGTGGTCGTGGTCACCGAGAGCGTTGGCCGGTCGCATCTGGGCCTCTACGGGTACCCGCGCGACACGACGCCGCGGTTGAGCGCGCTCGCCCGGAACGGCGAGCTGACGGTCTTCACCGACGCCATCACGTCACAGGCACAGACGGCCGTCGCGCTGTTCGAGTCGCTGACCTGGACGTCGCCAAGCCAGCCGAACCCGCGCGGCGTCATCGACCTGTTCACGGCCGCGGGGTTTGAGACGACGTGGATTTCGAATCAGCCTGGCATGGGCATGTTCGATAGCGTCGCGTCGCTGCTCACGCGCGGCGCGACGCACCGGGTCTTCCTGAAACACCCGACGGTGGTTCCGCCCGACGACCTGGCGTTGTTCAAGGCCCCGGAGCGCGCGATCAACGAGCGATTCCGCGCCAACTTCGATGATCGTGTGCTGCCGGAACTGGCGAAAGTTCTCGAGGATCCGGTCCGCGACAAGCTGATCGTCATCCACCTGATGGGCAGCCACAGCCTGTACCGGGCGCGCTATCCGGCCAGCGAGGAGGTGTTCACGACGACGACGCGGCCCGAGCTGACCGCCGCCGAGAATCAGGTCATCAACGAGTACGACAACTCGGTACGTTTTGGCGACATGGTGATCGGCGCCGTGATCGACCAGGTCCGGGGCCTCGGCGGCGAGTCGTTGGTCGTGGCGCTCAGCGACCACGGGCAAGAGGTGTACGACTTCCGGGATTTCGCCGGCCACACCAACGCCGTGCTCTCGCCGTGGATGCTCGAGATCCCGCTCGTCGCCTGGCTCTCGCCGGACTACCGCGCCCATCACCGGGACTTCGCGGCCATGGTGACGGCAGCCGCGTCGCGCCCGTACATCCATCGCAACTTCGCCGCGAGCCTGACCGATCTCGGCCGCATCGGCTACATGGATCTCGCGACATCGGCCAGCATCTTCTCGAAAGATTTCGTCGCCTCGCCCAGAATTGCCGCGGGCCGCGACTACGCCACGTTCATGCGGGACTGGGCGCCTGACGCGGCGCACGCCAGCGGGATGGCGTTGCTGCCCCCGAAGCGTTGAGGGTTCGTACAGAACTTGGGGGTTCGTACGAACACTCAGTGTTCTGTACGAACCCCCGATGATGCGTACGAACCCCCGAGGGTCGTACGAACTTAACGCTCTTTGCGCTCGACGTTCGGAACGTGGGGCGCCTGCCGGCTGGCAAACCCGGCGAGCGAATCAACCACCGAGGACGGCACGGCGAACGACAGCGCGACCGTCTTGCCGGTGCCCGTCATCTGCAGCGAGTTGATGACGGTGTCGAGGTTCTGGTCGTGACCCATCTGGAGTCTCGCCAGGGCCATGGCGCCGCGCACGACGTCGCGGAGGTTCTCGGCGGCCTTGTCATCGCGGGCTTCGGCGCGGATCGTGCCGCTCAGGCCGCCGTTGACGTGTCCGGTGACGGCGAACCACTGCACCGCCGGCATCTGTGACTTGATCGCCTCGGGCAGGCCCGTGACCTTCTGGATATCGTCCACGCGGCCGACGGCCCACGCGTTGTTGTTGCCGTCGAGGTCGTTGATGAGCTTCATCATGTCGGCGTTGGCGGTGATGTTGTCGCCGCCCTTCGCGTCGATGGCGCGCCGCACGTAGGCGTCACCGCCGACGGCCAGCAACGCCGGCTCGAGGAAGGCCACCGCCATGGTCGTGCCGCCGTTCTCGGGCTTCATGGTGATCAGGCGCTTGCCCTTGTATTCGGAGACCGTCGCGCCGTGCTGCGTCGCGAGGGCTTCAATCTGGGCCTGCTGGAACACGCCGCGGACGAGCACGAGGGCGTGGTCCGGGGCCTTGCCGGGGTCGTTGGCTGACGCCTCGGTCGCGACCAGGACCGAATTCACGTCGCGTTCGATGTCGATGCCGGTCTCGCTCAGGAACTCATCGCGGGCTTCGCCGGTCGGCACCGTCTCGCGGAGCTTCTGGCGGAACTCGGAGCTCATGATGTCGCGCACGTTGGCGTAGGCGACCAGGGAGCTGTCAGAGGGCACGTACGACAGGTCGTCGGGGCCGCTACGGAAGGCCGCCAGCGGCAGGCCGCCGTTGAAATAGGCCACCGTCCCGGTGCCGAGAACCGCCACCATGATCAGTGATGCCACTGCGATGAAATAACGGGTCCGCTTGGTCATGTACGTAACCTCTAGACGGCTATACGATTCCAGCCCGCCGGAGTTCCCAGTCTACTGCTCAAGAATGTATTCCTTGTTCGTTACCGTCCGCCCGGCCAGCCACAGGGTCACCCCGGTAATGACCGCCAGGGCCACCAGGGAGGTCGTCAGGGACGGCACCTCCCGGAAGATCTGCTGGACCAAGCTGACCACCGTGTCATTGGGCATGGCCTGCGGCACCAGCCCCTGGAGGTAATAGGCCACGGTCAGCTTCTTCAGATACCCCGGGAACACGAGGACCGCCGGCTCGAAGCCAAAGACGAAGATCAGGCCGGTCAGCAGCGGCCGCTTGAAGGTCGCCCCGACCAGGGCGAACAGGGCCCCGTAGACGGCCAGCCCGGCCGCCAGGATCGGCAGGTCCTTGGCCAGGTCGATGAACGTCGCGCCCAGCGATCCCCCGCCCAGGGGCGCCACGAGCATCCACACGATCGCCACCGACGGCAGGACCACGAGCATGGTGCAGACCAGGTACGCCAGGTACTTCCCGAACAGGACCGCGCTCCGGCTGATCGGCCGGGTAAACAGGAACGTGATGGTCTTGTCCTCGACCTCGTCCGCGATCAGGGCAGTGCCGTAAAACGCCCCGAGGACCGGGATGCTGAAGCGGAGGTAGAACGCCCAGATCATCAGACCGAAGATGCCCGCGCCGTTCATCGCCGTGTTGTTCACGCGCCACGTCGAGGCGCCGAGCACATCGGCGGCGCGGACGACGAGCGCCAGGATCACCGGCACGCCGGTGACCAGCAGCATGAACACGGTGCGCCTCGACCACAACATCTCGGAGAGAGACAGGTCGAACACCCGCAGCGCCGCGTAGAGGAACCCCTTCTTCCGCATCAGCTTTTCACCAGGTACTGGAACACGGCCTGCAGGTTGTCGTCGGGCGACGTCATTTCTTCGACCGCGCCGCAACGCCCTTCCGCGACGAGATCGGTGAGCCGCGTGTAGAACAAATCCGGCTTGCCGGTTTCGACCACCACCGCCCCGGGCTCGAACCGCATGCTGATCACGTCATCGGCCGTCAGGAACTCGCGCGCCAGCCCGCGCGGGTCCTCGGCGCGGATGTGGACCGAATGCGGGTGCGTGTCGATGAGCGCGCGGATCTGGTGGACGTTGCCTTCCGCGAGGATCCGGCCGTTGTTGATGAGCAGGATGTCGGATGTCATCGACTCGACTTCGTGCAGGATGTGGCTCGAGACGAGCACGCTCTTCCCCGCCTTCGCCCAATCGCGGATCAGCTTCATCGTCTTCCGGCGGCCGAGCGGGTCCATGCCCGACAGCGGTTCGTCGAGGATCAGCAATTCCGGGTTGTGCACGATCGCCTGCGCGAGCTTCACGCGCTGGCGCATGCCCTTCGAGTACGCCCCGATCTTCTTGTTGGCGGCGTCCATCAAATCGACTTCCGTGAGCGCCTTCTCGGCCAGCTCGCGCGCGGCCTTCTCGTCGTAGCCGTTCAGGCGCACGAGCGCCATCACCCACTGCACCCCGGTCATCGTCTCGTAGAACGAGTCCTGCTCCGGGCAGAAGCCGATCCGGTGATAGAGCTCGGGGTTGCCCCAGATCGGCTCGCCGAGGACACGGATCGTCCCCTTGCTCGGCTTGAGTTGGCCCGTGATGAGCTTCATGAACGTGCTCTTGCCCGCGCCGTTCGGCCCGAGCAGGCCGGTCACGCCGCTCGGCACGTTGACCGTGATGTCGTTGAGGCCGGACACCTGGCCGTACCACTTCGACAGATGCTCGGCGGTGACGATGGGGGCGCTCATGAGACGACCTCCACGCCGCGCACTCGACGTTCGAGCACGGACACGGACAGCGCCACCAGCGCCACGAGCACCATCAGCGACACGATCCACGGCGTGTCGTAGCGCGGCGTCTGGCGGAAGATCACGTCGGAGACCTGCGTGAGGTTGGCGCTGATCGACACCCACGACGCGCGCGTGTTGCCGGTGAGCAGCCGCAGGGCGCCGAAGAGCGCGTCGGTGAAGAAGACGGCGCCCGTGTAAAGCAGCGCCGCGTACCGGCTGCTCTTCGAGAGCGACGACAGCGCCAGCATCGTGATCGACGAGACGACGACGGTGAGCATCGACCCGAGGATGACCGACGGGATGATGTGCTTGTGCTGGAGGATGAAGTCGAAGCTGCCGGCAAACATCACGTGCAGCATGATCAGCAGCAGGCCCGGCACGAGCGTCACGGTCAGCAGAAACGCGAGGAGCACGGACCACTTCCCGGCGATGTACTCGGTTCTGAGGAGCGGTTTCGACAGGTAGATCTGCAGCGCGTTGGCCCGCCGGTCGTTCGCGATGAGCCCGGCGCCGGCCCAGATCGTCATGAAGAAGACGAAGATGCCCTGCGAATCGAGGAAGTTACGGTAGGTCGACGGCGTGATCGAAAAGAAACTGCCGGCCTGCGGGAAGTTCACCGAGAAGTAGATCCGCACCGCGTTCACGACGAACGGCACGAAGCTCAGGATCATGAGGAAGAGATAGGCCTTCTTCGCGAGCATCGCGCGAATGCCCGACCACGCGATGACGCCCCACGCGCGGCCGACCGGCAGGCGCGATCCCTGATAGCGGCGGTAACTCTGATCGTGGATTGGGCTCATGCTTCACCAATCGCGCGCGCGAACACATCTTCCAGTGTCGGCAGGCTGGGCTTGAGGTGGCGGATCTGCGCGCCCGCGCCGCGCGCGACGTCGCAGATCATCCGTTGATCGTCGCCGGCGCCGCCGGGCCTGCCCGCCGGAGCCTTGGCGGAGGCGGGCACGAAGACGCGCATGACGTCCTCGTCGGTGTCGGCCACATCGAGGCCGGCGGCGCGGAGCGCCGCGACAAACACGTTCACGTCGCCCTTCACGCGCACTTCAAAGACGCGGCCCGACGGCCCCTTCAGCGCTTCGACCGTGCCGGACGTGGCGATGGCGCCCTTGTCCATGACGACGACGTAGTCGCAGGTGTATTCGACGTCGGGCAGCAGATGCGACGAGAGGATCAGATTCACGCCCTTGTTGTGCGCGAGGTCGCGGATCAGCTCGAGCATTTCCTCGCGGCCCTTCGGATCCATACCGTTGGTCGGCTCGTCGAGAAACAGGAGATCCGGATCGTGCACAAGCGCCTGTGCGAGCTTGATGCGCTGCTTCATGCCGGTCGAGTAGGTCTCGGTGTTGCGATAGCGGGCTTCGCCGAGGCCGACGTAATACAGGACCTCGTGGGCGCGCTGCATCGCATCGGCCTTGGGCAGCCCCGACAGCTGGCCGCAATAGGCCACGAAACTCACGGCGTTCATGCCGGGGATGATGGCGTCGCTCTCCGGCATGTAGCCGAGCCGCGCGCGCACTTCGAGAGGTTTGTCGGCGACGTTGAGACCAAGCACGTCGAGCCGGCCGCTGTCGGGGACGACAAACCCCAACAGCGACTTGAGCATGGTGCTCTTCCCCGCGCCGTTCGGCCCGAGCAGCCCCACCGCGCCTTTCGGGAACGCGACCGAGACGTTCCGCAGCGCCTGCTGCTTCCCGTAGGTCACGGTCACTTTGTCCAAACTGACGACAGATTCACTCATGCGCTGACAGCAGCTTATACGGGACGGGCTTTCATAGCGTTCCGCGCAACCCGAGCGCGTCGGCCTGTGGACGGAGGAACTCGATCACGTTGGCGATGTGCTGTTCGAGCGGCAGGCCGATCTCCTCGGCCCCCCTGGTGAGGTCCTCGCGCGGCACGGCGCGCGCGAAGGCCTTGTCCTTCATCCGCTTCTTCACCGAGGACGCCTCGAGGTCGAGGATGCTCTTCGACGGCCGCACGAGCGCGGCGGCCGTGACGAACCCCGCCATCTCGTCGCAGGCAAACAGAGTCTTCTCGAGCGGCGTCTCGCGCGGCACGCCCGAGTAGTCGGCGTGCGACAGAATCGCGCGCGTCACCCATGTCGGGTAGCCGAGGCCCTGGAGGATCTCGACGCCGCGATACGGGTGGTTCTCGCGATCCGGGTACTTCTCGTAGTCGAAGTCATGCACCAGGGCGACAAATCCCCATTCGTCTTCGTCGGCCCCGGCCTGCCGCGCGTAGCCACGCACGGCCGCTTCCACGGCCAGCAGATGTTTGCGCAGACTCTCGCCTTGCACGTGCTCGGTGACGAGCGCCCAGGCGCGCTCGCGTGACAGCAACGGATCGGTCATAGGAAGAGACGCCTAACGGATCGGCGGCGGCACCTCTTTGTAGTCCTTCGGGACGTCAAAGAGCTCCGGCGCCACCGATTCGGTGGTGATGCCCTTGGAGGTCATGATCATCTCCACGCCGAACATCGACATCACGCCTTTGACCATCATCCGCCCGTCGGTCGTGAGCGCCTTGAGATCCGGCATCTGGTCGAAGCCAAACTGCTTGAGCATGCCCATCGACATCGTGGACGCGGCGGCCGGCATCTTGACGGCGTCGGTCAGCCACACGTCATAGGTCATGCTGATCTCGGCCGGCATCCCCGGCGGCAACTGGCTCGGATCGACTCCCGGAATCCCCATCGTCATCGTCAACGTCAGGTGTTCGCACTTCATGCCGTCGAACGTCTCGAAGGTGCCGCGCGGCCCGACCGTCAACTTTGGGTTCATCTGGGCGAACATCGCCGCCGCTTCGGCCGGCATCAAGGGCTGCTTCCAGTACGTCTTGGTGGACGGATCGAGGACGAACTGCGTGCCGTCCGGCTTGATCAGCACGACCGAGCCGGCCTTCATCATGGCGAAATCCTGCTTCTGTTCGGACCGGACGCCCTTCTCGCCGGCGATCACCACCTGGTCGAGTCCGCCGGCCGGGAACATCCCGGCGATCATCCCGCCGGCCATCTGCGACATCGGATCGTTGGCGGCGTTGGCCGCGGCCTTCGCCTCCATGTGCATCGTGTACTTCAGTTCGGCGGCTCGGAGCGGGGCCGAGAACGCCAGGGCCGCAACCAGGGCAACGACCAGCTTCTTCGTCATGGCGGCATCATAAACGAACTCTCGACGTTCGTACGAACATTGGGAGTTCGTACGAACACCGGGGGTTCGTACGAACGTCAGCGAGAGATCGGGAGGCTGGCAGAGGCGTTGAAGTCCAGCGCTGAGGCGCCTTTCAGCGACAGTCGCCGGAGGCCCGCGGCCGCGATCATCGCCGCGTTGTCGGTCGAGAGCGACATCGCCGGCACAAACACCGGCAGACGCTCGCGCCCGCCGCGCGCGGCCGCGTCGGCGCGCAGCCGGCGATTCGCCGACACGCCGCCGGCGATCCCCACGCTCCGCGCGCCCAGCCGCGACGCCACGGCAAACAGCCGGTCGACGAGCGTCGTGACCACGACCCGCTGAAAGCTTGCGCAGAAATCGGCGACGTCGCCCGCGCCGTGCTGCTCGATGTGCCGCACGGCGGCAGTCTTGAGCCCCGAGAAACTGAATTCCGCCATGCGCTTCACGTCGTCCGGAAACTCACCGTCGCGGATGTCGGCCGGCGCGTCGTTGCGATCCGGGCGGGTGAACCGGGTGACCGGCAGCGCCACCGCGTCGTCGCGCCCGCCGGCAGCGAGCCGGTCCATCACCGGACCGCCCGGGTAGCCGAGGCCGAGCAACCGCGCGACCTTGTCGTACGCCTCGCCGGCGGCATCATCGCGCGTCTGGCCGACCAGGCGATACTCGCCGCGCGCCGGGACGAAATACAAGCTCGTGTGTCCGCCCGACACGACGAGGATCACCGCCGGCAACGGCAGCTCGCCGTGCTCGAGTGTCAGCGATTCGATGTGCCCCGCCAGATGGTGCACGCCGACGATCGGCAGTCCTCGCGCGGCGGCCAGGGCCTTCGCGAACGACACGCCCACCAGCAACGACCCGACCAGGCCGGGCCCCTCCGTGACGGCAATCGCATCGATCCCGGAAAGCGGCGTCGACGCTTGTTCGAGCGCCGCCTCGACGACCCCGCAGATATCGGCGACGTGCTGACGCGACGCGATCTCCGGGACGATGCCGCCCCACTCGCGGTGGATCTCGGTTTGCGACGACACGACGTTCGACGCGACCGCCCACGGACGCGCCGGGTCGCCCGTCGACGTCACCACCGCGGCGGCGGTTTCGTCACAGGACGTCTCGATGCCGAGGATCTTCACCGAAACAGCGCCGCCAGGGACTGATCGAACGGGGCGCGGCAGATGCCGCGCTCGGTGATGATGCCGGAGACGAGCGCGTGCGGCGTCACATCGAACGCCGGGTTCCAGACCGACGCGGCATCGGGCGCGACCTGCGTGGACCCGACGTGCGTGACTTCCCGCCGGTTGCGCTCTTCGATCGGAATCGCGCCGCCGTCCGGCGTGTTGAGATCGATCGTCGACAGCGGCGCGGCGACGTAGAACGGCACGCCGTGCGCCTTCGCCATCATGGCCACCGTGTACGTGCCGATCTTGTTCGCGAAATCGCCGTTCGCGGCGATCCGGTCCGCGCCGACGACGATGAAGTCGATCTTGCCGTCGCGCATGAGCGGGCCGGCCATGCTCTCGGTGATGACGGTCGTCGGGATGTGATCGCGCACGAGTTCCCACGCGGTCAACCGCGCGCCCTGCAGAAACGGCCGCGTCTCGTCGGCGAACACGCCTTGCACCTTGCCCTGTTCGGCCGCGGCCCGAATCACGCCGAGCGCCGTGCCGTATCCCGCCGTCGCGAGCGCGCCCGCGTTGCAGTGCGTGAGGATCCGGGCGTT
Source organism: Acidobacteriota bacterium (assembly GCA_004297655.1). Lineage (GTDB taxonomy): Bacteria > Acidobacteriota > Vicinamibacteria > Vicinamibacterales > SCN-69-37 > SCUN01. Next base: position 12,394 of record SCUN01000147.1, read on the forward strand.
GGGCGGCACGACCTCCGCGCCGAATCGCCCCATCGCCTGGCAGCTCGCGACGTCGTCATCGTGGATCTTCTGGGCCTCGGCGTTGAGCCGGGCCTTGAGTTCCTCGACGGATTCGCCGGCCTGGACGCCGGCGGCGAACACCTTCTTCATCTGGCCGATCGCCCAGAACAGATTCACGGCGGTCGGCCGGGTGCCGGCCATCAGCTCGCAGAGCTTGTTGAACTCCACGGCGAATTCGCGCGTGCCCTGCGCCTTCGACTTCTGCATGCCGAGCGCGATGCCGTAGGCGGCCGCCACGCCGATGGCCGGCGCGCCGCGAATCACCATGGTCTTGATGGCTTTGGCGACCTCGTTGGCGGTCTTGCAGTGAACGTAGACCTCCTGCGCGGGAAGTTTGCGCTGGTCGATCATCACGACAGCATCGGGCTGACGCTCGATAGTGGGCAGCATCGCGACTATTTTACGTTGAACGTTGCGCGCGGAACGCTAGCGCAGGAGCCGCCCGTCGAACGGCAGCGGCAGCAGCTCGGCGAGGCCGAGCGTCTTGGTGATCCGCGTCAGATTCGCCATCACGACGGGGATGTCGTGGCAGTACTCCCAGAGCAACTGGCGGCACGGCCCGCAGGGCGGCGTCGGATCGTCCGGCGCGGCGACGACGGCGATCATCGCGAAGTTGTCGGCCGGCTCGCCTTCCGAGAGCGCCTTGATGAGGGCCGTCCGTTCGGCGCAGACCGTCAGCGCGTAGGTCGCGTTCTCGACGTTGCAGCCGGTGTAGATCTTGCCGTCCCTGGTGAGCAGCGCCGCGCCGACTTTGAAGTTTGATTGTCGCGCGTGCGCGTGTTCGCGCGCCTTCCGGGCCGCGTCGACCAGTTCGTTCGGTCCGGTCACAGGCGCTCCACGATGCCCTGCAGCAACGCGATGAACTGGCCCTTCACCCGCTGCGCGGTCTGCATGACTTCGTCATGGTGCAGCGGCTGCGGGAGCACGCCGGCGGCCATGTTCGTGATGCACGAAATACCGAGCACTTCCATCTTCATGTGCCGGGCCACGATCGCCTCCGGCGCCGTGGACATGCCGACGGCGTCGGCGCCCCAGTTCCGGAAGGCGCGAATCTCCGCCGGCGTCTCGTAACTCGGGCCGTGCACCGCGACGTACACGCCGTGTTCGATCGGCAGCGGAATCGCTTTCGCGCTGTCGTCCGCGAGCGCGCGCAGCCGCCGGGAGTAGACCTCCGACATGTCCGGGAAGCGGAAGCCGAACCGGTCGTCATTCGGGCCGACGAGCGGATTGGTGCCCAGGAAGTTGATGTGATCGTCGATCACCATCAGGGCCCCCTGGCCGAACTTCGTGTTGATGCCGCCCGCCGCGTTGGTGAGGATCAGCACCTTGATCCCGAGCTTCCACAGCACGCGCGTCGCAAACGTCACCGTGCGGAGATCGTGGCCCTCGTAGAAATGCACGCGGCCGGCCAGCACGAGAATGCGCCGTCCGCGCGACGCGCCCACGACGAGCTTGCCGGCATGCCCCATGACGTTCGACGCGGGCCAGTGCGGGATGTCCTCGTACCGCAGCGACACCGGCTCGCCGAGGCTGTCGGCAAAATCGCCGAGCCCCGACCCGAGCACGATCGCCACGTCCGGCACGTCGCCGATGCGGGCGCGCAGAAACTCGGCGGCCTGGGTCACGCGATCAAAGTAGTCCGTCATGGCTACGTGAGGAGCGCCACGATGATGGCGGTGATGAAGTTCGCCATCGTGCCGGCGAGCATCGCGCGGAAACCCAGTTTCGCGAGATCGTGACGGCGCTCGGGCACGAGCGCGCCGATGCCGCCGATCTGAATGCCGATCGACGAGAAGTTGGCGAATCCGCAGAGCGCGAACGTCGCGATCATGAACGATCGCGGGTCGAGGGTGCCCTGCATCCCGCCGAGGTTCGCGAACGCGATGAACTCGTTCAGCACCATGCGCGTGCCGAGCAGGTTGCCGACCGCCGACGCGTCGCGCCACGGCACGCCGAGGCTCCAGGCGACCGGCGAGAAGACCCAGCCCAGAATCTGCTGCATGCTGAGCCCGACGAGCCCGAGCAGCGCGTTGACGAGCGCGACGAGCGACACGAACGAGATCAGCATCGCGAGCACGTTCATCGCGAGATGCATGCCCTCGCCCGTCCCGCGTCCGGCCGCGTCGATGACGTTGACGTCGGTGCGTTCCGTCTTGAGCGTGACCGAGCCCTGCGTCTCGGGCGTTTCGGTTTCCGGCACGAACATCTTCGCCATCATCAAGGTGCCTGGCGCCGTCATGATGACGGCCGTCAGCAGGTGCTCGGCGCGGATGCCGAACGCAATGTAGGCCGCCATGATGCCGCCCGAGATGTGCGCCATGCCGGCCGTCATCACGGTCATCAGTTCCGACTGCGTCATCTTCGCGAGGTACGGACGGATCGTGAGCGGCGCTTCGGTCTGCCCCATGAAGATGCTCGCCGCGACGTTCAGCGACTCCGCGCCGCTCGCGCCCATCACGCGGTTCATCACGACCGCGAACAGCCGGACGACGATCTGCATGATGCCGAAGTAATAGAGCACGGCGAACAGCGCCGCGATGAAGATGATGGTCGGCAGAATCTGGAACGCGAAGATCACCGTGTACTGCCCGCCGGCCGGACCGAAGATCCGCGTCATCGCGTCGCCCCAGACCGTCTTGTCGCCGAGCGGGCCGAACACGAACGACGAGCCGACCGTCGCGAAGCTCAGCAGGCGCTGGATCTTCGCGCCCATCCACTCGAAGGCGTGCTGTCCCGCGCCGGTCTTCAGCACGATCAGCGCAAACAGGAACTGGAGGCCGAGACCCCAGGCGATCGTCTTGAGACGGATGGCTTTGCGGTTCGTCGACAGCAAATACGCCACGCTCATGATCAGGACGAGTCCCACAAGGGGTTGCAGTCTGGCGAGCAGATTCAACGTCGACCTCCTATGACTTCGCGAATGAGCGGCTGGGCCGGCTCCGGCCGATCGGCCACCCGAATCGACCCCTCGAGCAGCGCCCGGGCGCTGTCCCAGCGCGCCCGATCGTTATACAACACGGTGAGCACCGGATCGCCGCGTTTTACGCGGTCGCCCGGCACGGCGTTGAGCTGAATGCCCACCCCGGGATCGATGCGGCTGTCCACGCGCTCGCGGCCCGCCCCGAGCGCCACGCCCGCGCGCCCGATCGACTCGGCGTCGAGGCCGGCGATCACGCCGTCGGCCGGCGCGGCGACGACCGCGCGCGTCTTCGCCTTCGGCATCAGGGCGTAGTCGTCGATCACCCGCGGATCGCCGCCCTGCTCCTCGATGATGCCGCGGAGCGCTTCGACGCCGGCGCCCGAGGCCAGCGCCTTCCGCACGCGCGCCTCCGCGTCCGCATCGTCGCCGGTGAGCCCGGCGAGGACGAGCATCCGCGCCGCGAGACGGACCGACAGGTCCTCGAGGTCCTTGGGCCCGCGGCCCTTCAGCGTTTCGATCGACTCGATGACTTCGCTCGCGTTGCCAACCTCGCGCCCGAGCGGCGATTCCATCGACGTCAGGAGCGCCTCGGTGCGCACGCCGTTCTTCTCGGCGATGCCGACGAGCCAGGTCGCCAGCTCGCGCGCGTCGGCGTCGGTCTTCATGAACGCGCCCTTGCCGACCTTCACGTCCATCACCAGCGCACCGATGCCTTCGGCGATCTTCTTGCTGAGAATCGACGCGCAGATGAGCGGCCGGCTCTCCACGGTGCCGGTGACGTCGCGCAACGCATAGAGCTTCTTGTCGGCCGGCGCGATCTCGCTCGTCTGGCCGATCATCGCGCAGCCGCGGCGGTCGAGCGCGCGCCGCATCTCCGGCAACGACAGGCCGGTGCGAAATCCGGGAATCGACTCCAGTTTGTCGAGCGTGCCGCCGGTGTGGCCGAGCCCGCGGCCCGACATCATCGGCACGATCACGCCGCACGCGGCGGCGAGCGGCGCGAGAATCAGGGAGGTCTTGTCGCCGACGCCGCCCGTCGAGTGCTTGTCGACCGGCACGGTGCCATTCGGGGCCTTGCCCAGTTCCACGCGCTGGCCGGACTTCACCATCGCGTCGGTCAGGATCGCCGCTTCATCGAGGGTCATGCCCTTGAGGACGATGGCCATGAGCAGGGCGGAGACCTGATAGTCGGCCCAACTGCCGTCGGTCGCCCCGGCCACGAAACTGCGAATCTCGTCCGGCGCGAGCGTGCCGCCGTCGCGTTTGCGACGAATGACGTCCACCGCGCTCATGCCGGGCAAGTATATTGGAATCTGTGACTGACGCCGCCCGTACGCTGCTCGTCGCCTGTGTGCTGTCGGCCGCCGCCGCGACGATGTTCGTGCTCCGCCTGCGCCGGCTCGACCCGGAGTCGCCGGAACGGCGCATCGGCGAACTGCGCGCCGCCAACGCCGCGGCGCTCGTGCTGGCCGCAACCGGCGCGGCGACGATCGGATTCAGCGTCGCGAACGCGGCGGCGGCCACAGCCGCCCTCGAAATGGCGCTCGCGTTCTTCTTCGTCGGCGCCGCCGGGCTGATGTTCTTCCGGGAGCCCCGACAGGCGCTGCTCATTGCCACGGCCGCCCTGCTCGAGCACGCTGTGCTCGATCTCGCGCATCGCCCCGGCTGGCTTTCGACCGACCTGTACCCGCGGTGGTACCTGATCGCCTGCGCGGTGTACGACGGATACATGGCCGCGGTCTGTTTCCTGGCCCGCCGACCGCGCTAAAGTGTGCCCATGAAGGCCCTCCGAGTCGCCGGCATTCTTGTCCTCGGTTTCCTTGTTGCCGGACTTTCCGCTCAGTCCCGGCCCGCGCCGCCGCGCGCGGCCGCCGTCGCTAAACGCGAGACGCCGCCGCTCGTCGTGCTGATCGTCGCCGACCAGTTCCGCGCCGACTACATCCAGCGATACGGCAGCATGTGGACGAAGGGCCTGCGCCGGTTGATCGACAGCGGCGCCTACTTCCCGATGGCCGCGTATCCGTACTCCTACACCGTGACCTGCGCCGGACACTCGACGATCGGCACGGGCGCCTTCCCGCATCGGCACGGCATGATCGGCAACGAGTGGTACGACCGCGCCACGCGGCGAACGACGACCTGCACGAACGACCCGGCAGTCACGGCCGTGCCGTACGGCGGACGACCGGGCGTCGAGAAGCACAGCGCACGCTGGCTCACCACCACGACCTTCGCCGACGAGCTGCGCGCGCAGTCGCGAACGCCGGCGCACGTGGTGAGCCTCTCGCTCAAAGCGCGCTCGGCCATCGGCATGGCCGGGCACGGCGGCGACCTCGTCGTGTGGGAAGAGGACGCCGCGACCTGGGCGAGTTCAACGGCCTTTGCGTCGGCGCCGAACCCGGCGCTGGAGGCTTGGGCCACGGCCCATCCGATCGACGCGCAGTACGGCCGCGTCTGGGACCGCTTACTGCCCCCCGACAAGTACTTCTTCGCCGACAGCGGACTCGGCGAGCCGGCCACGGCCGAGTATCCGAACGTCTTTCCGCATGCCCAGACGCGCCCCGGCGGCAAGGTCGATCAGACGTTCTACGACACCTGGGAGCGCACGCCGTTCTCCGACGAGATGCTGGCGGACATCGCCATCGCGACGTCGGGGTCGCTCGGCAAGAGCGCCGGCACCGACATGCTCGCGGTGAGCTTTTCATCGCTGGACCTGGTCGGGCACCGATGGGGCCCGACGAGCCACGAAGTGCAGGACACGCTGCTGCGACTCGATGCGCAGATCGGCCGTCTGCTCGACACGCTCGACGCCCGCGTGGGCGCGGGCAACTACGTCGTGGGATTCTCGGCCGATCACGGCGTCGCGCCGATTCCCGAGCAGATGTCGGCGATGGGCTTCGACGCCGGCCGGATCGCCACCGCCGCGCTGAACGCGCGCGTGGTGGACGCGTGGAAGTCCGCCGCGGGTGACGACTCGAGTCCGATCGCGTCGGGCGGCGTCAACATGTACTTCACGCCGTCAGCGCTCGCGACGATCCGATCGAACCGCACGGTGCGCGATGCGATCACGACGGCGGCGCTCTCGGCGCCGGGCATCGCGGCCGCCTACTGGGCCGACGAACTCGCGAGTCGCCAGTCGAGCGACGATGCGGTGCAGCGCGCGGTGCTGCTGAGCTACGTGCCCGACCGCAGCCCGGACCTGATCTTGATTCCGAAGCAGTACTGGATCACCGCCGCGACGGGCGCCACGCACGGCACGCCGATTCTCTACGACCAGCGCGTGCCGGTCATCCTCATGGGTTTCGGCGTCAAACCCGGTCGATACCTGACGAGCGTCACGCCGGCGGATATCGCGCCGACGTTCGCCTACCTCGCGGGCATCACGCTGCCGCGCGCGGAGGGCCGCGTGCTCGCCGAGGCGATCCGCTGAAGGCGCTCACCCCCTTCGCCCGGCGCGTCCTCCGCGTCGTCTCGCGGATTCCCGCCGGGCGCGTGGCGACCTACGGCGACGTCGCGCGGCTGGCGGGACGTCCCGGCGCGGCGCGTGCCGTGGGCAACATCCTGCGTGAGGCACCGGAACCGCGGCTCCCCTATCACCGCGTGATCGCCGCGGCCGGCGCGCTGGGCGGCTTCGGCCGGTCGCCGCACCTGAAGCGATCGTTGCTCGCGGCCGAGGGCCATACGTTTCGCGGGCGGCGGCTGCGGAATTTTTCGACGCGCCGCTGGCCGGAATGAAGAGGGTTCTTGCAATAGCTCGCACCTTTGGGCACTCTTAGCCGTCGTTCAGATGAAACAAGCCGCGCGATCCGAACGCAGCCGCACCCAGATTCTTGCCGCCGCACTCCGCCTCTTCTCGAGCCAGGGCTATCGCGGCACCAACATGCGCGAGATCGCCGAAGCCGCCGGCGTGTCAACCGGCAACGTCTACCACCAGTTCGAGGACAAGGAAGCGATCTTCCGGACGCTGCTCGACGAATACGCCACGATCGTGGCGAGCCCGACGTACCCGTTCAACAAGGCGATCGCCGAGGGCCTTTTCCCGAGGGATCTCTTCAAGCTCGGCGAGGCGATCCGCGAGTCGCTGCTGCAGACGCGCGCGCACGCGCTGCTTACCTACGTCGATGTCCTCGAGTTCGAGGGCAAGCACCTGCGGCGCTTCTACGAAGACTCCACGTCGCGATTCGAGGCGCATCTGCGCACGCCGATCGGCCAGCAGCTCGCCGGCCAGCTCCGGGAGGGGGTCACCCCGCTCGCCGCGCTACAGGTTGGCACGCGCATCCTGTTCAACTACTTCGTGACCGAGGTGCTCTTCGGGGTCTCGAACAGCTTCGGTCGTGACACGGCGCAGGTCATGAACGAGGTCACGGATCTGCTCACGCGGGGCCTCCTCCCCTGCAAGAAGGCGTGACCCCGGGGCAACCCGCCCCGCGCCAGCGCCGTCCAAGACCCTGACGAGACTGTTGAGCGACGTGCAAGGACATCCTGACGTCCAGCTGGCCGCACGGTGCCGGATGGGCGAATCGGCCGCCTTCGAGGAGCTCTACCGGGCTCACTCGCCCAGGCTGTTCGGACTGACGTGCCGGATGGTCGGGCGCAGCCATGCCGAGGATCTGCTGCAGGAGGTCTTCCTGACCGCCCATCGCAAGCTCGACCGGTATCGCGGCGAGTCCTCGCTCGGGACGTGGCTCTTCCGGCTCGCGACTAACGTCTGCCTCGACTTCCTGCGCAGCCGCGGGAACCGCAACGCGCAGGTGACCGGCGAGTTCGACGAGACGTTCGCGCCGGAGGAGATCACCGCCGGCCGCACCGGCCGCGTGCTCGGCGTCGTGGACAAGATCGACCTCGAGCGCGCGCTGGCGGATCTGCCGCCCGGGTGCCGGGAAGTGTTCGTGTTGCACGACGTCGAGGGATTCGAGCACGGCGAGATCGCCGGCATGCTCGGCGTCGCCGAGGGCACGTCGAAGTCGCAATTGCACAAGGCGCGGATGCGCCTGAGAAAGTCACTGTCATGACCCAGTGTTCACAGTCGTCCGAATCGCTCACCGATTACGTCGACGGGCTCGTCGCGCCCGCCGACCGCGCCGCGCTCGCCGGGCATCTCGCGTCGTGCGAATCGTGCCGCGGCCTCGTGGAGGATCTGACGCGGCTGAAGGACGCCGCGCGCTCGCTCGGCCCGATCACGCCGCCGGCGCACGTCTGGGAGAACATCCAGGCGTCGCTGCCCTCGTCGAGGCGCCAGGCCCGCAGCCAGTGGCTCGGCCTCGCCGCCGCGCTCGTGCTCGTCACCGCCGGCGCGTACCTGTTCACACGCGTGACCGCGCCGCCCGCGACGTCTTCCGACACCGCGCACGCCGGCACGGGCAACGTTGGCGCGCCGGCCACCGTCGAAACGGTTGAAGACGAGTTGGCGAAGGCCGCGCAGCACTACGAGAAGGCCATCTCGCAGCTCGAAGCCGTCGCCCGGCAGGACAACAACGCGCTGCCGGCCGACGCCGCCGCGAAATTGCAGGTCTCGCTGGCGCAGGTCGACAAGTTTATTGCCGAGAGCCGCGCGGCGCTCGTCACCGAACCGCAGAGTGAGCCGGCGCGCGACAGTCTCTTCGCCGCGCTCCGGAAGAAGGTCGAGATCCTGCAGCAGACGGTGGCCCTGATGGGCGCGATGCAGCGCGGTGATCGCGAGACCACGGCCCGCGTGATTGACGGAAAGAAATCGTGATGAGGACACACATGACACGAACGTTCACACTGACGACGCTGACGGCCGCCCTGCTCGCGCTGCCGCTCGCGGCCGCCGCGGGCCCCCGCGACGAACAGCGCACCCGGGACGCGCGGATCAAGGTCGCGGCGCAGGTGCAGATCGACATCTCGCGCGAGCTGCGCGAGGCGCTGCGCGACGTGACCGAGGGCATCGGCGACATGGTCACCGACATCACACGCGATCTCGGCCGCGATCTGGGCCGCGAACTGCGCCATCTTCCCAACCTCAGCGCGATCGCGCGGCTGGGCGATCTCGGCCTCGAGCATCTCGGCGAGATGGCCGCGTATGGCTGGGACCAGGACCGGAACTGGCGCGCCTCGCTCGACGACCGCCAGACGAAGACGATCGCCATCGGCGCCACCGGCACGCTCGAACTCGAGAATTTCTCCGGCGACATCACCGTCACCGCGTCGAGCGGCAAGGACGTCAGCGTCGACATCATCCGGTCGTCGCACGGCCGGACCGAGGCCGACGCCCGCGCCGGCCTCGACCGCGTGCGCCCGGAAGTGGAGATCGTCGGCAGCCGCGCCACGGTGCGCGCGTCCTACATGGACCGGCCGACCGCCTACAGCGTCTCCACCGACTTCGTTGTCAAAGCGCCGGCCGGCACGCGGATCGTCGTCAACAGCCTCCGCGCGGACGTGAAGGTCACCGGGATCAAGGGCGAGATTTCGATCACGACCGCCAGCGGCGACGTCGTGCTGACCGATGTCGGCACGATCCGCGAGGCCAAGACCGGGTCGGGCGATGTGGTGATCAAGGGCTCGACGAGCGATGACGTGCTGGACGCCGGCACGCTCAGCGGCGACATCCTGCTCACCGACGTCAAGGCGCGCCGCATCACAGCCAACACGGTCCAGGGCAGCGTGGAGGCGCGCGACGTCGTGTGCGACTCGGCCTCGCTCAGCACGATCGCCGGGGACGTGATCTACGCGGGCACGCTGTCGCGCGGCGGTCGGTATGAGTTCACGAGCAATACGGGCGATGTGAGCTTCACGCCGACCGGCTCGACCGGCTACGCGGTGCAGGCGACGTCGTTCACGGGTGAGATCGTGTCGGCCGTCGCGCTGCAGTCGGAGACCGGCCGCTCGTTGGCGGGCACGCGCGGACCCCGCCGCCGCGCGGCGACGGCCAAGGTCGGCGATGGCAGCGCCACGGTGACGCTGCAGACGTTCAGCGGGGATATTTCGATCGGGAAGAAGCGCTAGCTACTTCAGGGCGAGGTGAATGAGGTACTGCGTTCCGCCGGCATTGACCCACACGCGGATGTAGTCATCGCCCTTGAGCAGTTCGACCTTCGCTGACCCCGCCGCCGGCGGCGCCGACTTCCGGGTCATCTGCTTCAGCGCGTCCTTCGACAGCACCGTCGCGAGCTCGCGGCCCTTGACGGCGCCGGCCTGCACGAATTCGACCCACCGCGTCTCGTCGGGCGACTGCCCCACGACGGCCGCGGGCGTCTCGTCGGAGACACGCAGCGTGTAGGTCCCGGCCGCCAACGGCTTGCCGTCGGCCATGACGCTGCGGCCGATCTTCACCGAACCCAACGACGCCGGCTTCTTCGCCCCCGTCTGCGCGCCGAGCGCGCCGGACACGGCCACGATCGCCACCAACACCGAACCAAAGATTCTCTGCGTCACGGTGAAACCTCCCTTGCTTATATTGCCATCAAATCGAACTGCTCGTGGTGCAATTGCTCGTCGGACCGCACCGTGATGGGCCGGCCGACGGCGCCTTCCAGTTCGCGGAACAGCTCGCGCTCTTCATCCTTGAACGCGCGCGCGATTTCCGGGTTCACGCGCAGCACGAGGCTGTAGCCGTCGAGATCCGGGCTGACCTTCCGCACCTCGGTGAGGATGTCGTAACAGATGGTGGCGCTCGCCTTGATCATGCCCGAGCCCGAGCAGTACGGGCACGGCTCGGTCAGCTGGCGCTCGAGGCTGCTCTTGACGCGCTTGCGCGTGATGATGATCAGCCCGAAGTCCGACACCTGCACGGCCTTCGACGGCGCGCGGTCGCGCCGCAGTTCCTGCTCGACCGCCTGGAAGACCTTCTGCCGGTTCTTCTTGTCTTCCATGTCGATGAAGTCGAGGACGATGATGCCGCCGAGATCGCGCAGGCGGATCTGGCGGATGATCTCCTTCGCCGCCTCGAGGTTCGTCTTCGCGATCGTGTCTTCGAGACGTCCCGACGACTTCTTGCCGACGTAGCGGCCGGTGTTGACGTCGATCGCCACCAGCGCCTCGGTCTGGTTGATGACGATGTAGCCGCCGGACTTGAGCCAGACCTTGCTGCGCAGCGCCTTGTCGATCTCGCCCTGCACGCCGTACTCGTCGAAGATCGGGAAGTCCTTCGTGTAGAGCTTCACGCGCGAGAGCAGGTTCGGCATGATGCGGCCGATGAGCGTCTGCACCCGCCGGAACTCCGGCTCGTCGTCGATGCGGATTGCGTTGAACTGCTCGTTGATCAGGTCGCGCAGGAGCTTGGCGACGAGGCTCTCTTCGCGGAAGAGCACCGCGGGCGGGCGGTTCGCTTCGCGCTTCTTCTGGATGTCGGTCCAGATCTGGTGGAAGTACGTCAGGTCGGCCATCACGTCTTCGTCGGTCCGGTGCGACGCCGCGGTCCGGATGATGACGCCGCCGACCAGGCCGTGCTCTTCCTTGAACTTCTGCACGATGCCGCGCAGGCGCTTCCGTTCCTCGCGCGAGTCGATCTTCCGCGACACGCCGATGTGCTCGACCGTCGGCATGTACACCAGGAACCGGCCCGGGAGGCTGATGTGCGACGTGATGCGCGCGCCCTTCGTGCCGAGCGGCTCCTTGACGACCTGGACGACGACCTCCTGACCTTCTTTCAGCAGGTCTTCAATCTTGGTCGTCGGCGCGGCCTGCTCGCGGCGGCGTTCGTCTCGGCCGCCGCGGCGAGATCCCTGGCTCGCCTCCTTGTTCTGACCGCCGTTCTGGCTGCCCTCCTTCGCTTCCTCCCTGCCTGGCGCTGAGTCGGACGCTTCGGAGGGCTTGCCCTCCGAAGCCCCCTCCGGTTCAAGGGGCGAAGGAGGGATCGCCGGCTCGTCCTCGTCGTCCTCCAGCTCCGCTTCCGATGGCGAGATGACGTCGGTGACGTAGAGGAAGGCGTCGCGCTCGAGACCGAGGTTGACGAAGGCGGACTGCATGCCGGGCAGCACTTTGGAGACCCGGCCCTTGTAGATGTTGCCGACCACGCCGCGCGAGTGTTCACGTTCGATGAAGACTTCGACGACTTGATCGTCCTCGAGAATGGCCACACGGGTTTCATGCGGCGCCGAGGAAATGATCATTTCTTTTGTCATGGTTGACCGACGCTAATTTGTGAACCGCCGCATCCGCACATTCAGGATGAGGCCAAAACCGGCGAGCGTCGC
>SCUN01000021.1 GCA_004297655.1 Acidobacteriota bacterium
CTACGTCGGCGAGGATGTCGAGAACATCATCCTCAAGCTCCTGCAGGCCGCCGGCGGCGACATCGAGAAGGCGCAGCAGGGCATCATCTACATCGACGAAGTCGACAAGATCTGCCGCAAGGACGAGAACCCGTCGATCACGCGCGACGTCTCCGGCGAGGGCGTCCAGCAGGCGCTGCTGAAGATCCTCGAAGGCACCGTCGCCAACGTCCCGCCGCAGGGCGGACGGAAGCACCCGCACCAGGAGTTCTTCCAGGTCGACACGGCGAACATCCTCTTCATCTGCGGCGGCGCGTTCGTCGGGCTCGACAAGCAGATCGCGCGGCGCGTCGGCAAGAAGACGCTCGGCTTCAAGGCCAACGTGAAGTCGAACGTGAAGGAATCGGCCGTGCTGCTCGAGCAGGCGGAGCCCGAAGATCTGATCAAGTACGGCCTGATCCCGGAGTTCGTCGGCCGCCTGCCGGTCGTCGGCACGTTGCAGGAACTTGACAAGGCCGCACTCATCGAAATCCTGACGTCGCCGCGCAACGCGATCACGAAGCAGTACCAGCGGCTGTTCGATTACGAGAACGTCAAGCTGCGCTTCACCGACGACGCCCTCGAGGCGATCGCCGAGGCGGCGCTGGCCCGGAAGATCGGCGCCCGCGGCCTCCGGATGATCATCGAAGACATCATGCTCGACCTCATGTACACCCTCCCCGGTCAGAAGAAGATCAAGGAGTGCGTGATCACCCGTGAGGTGGTAGAGTCCAAAGAGAAGCCGATCACCGTGATTGAGAAGGCCGGCTAGATCAGTCGGCTCTCGTCAGTCGCCGGTCGGCGCTGAATCTCATGGATCAATACGAAACGCTGCCGATCGTCCCGCTCCGCGACGTCGTTGTTTTTCCGCACATGATGTTCCCGTTCGTGATTGGACGCCCGTCGTCCACGCGCGCCCTGGAACACGCGCTCGCGACCGACAAGCGCATCTTTCTCGCCGCGCAGCACGACGCGTCGGTGGACGATCCCCAGCCGGCCGACATCTTCACGATGGGCTGCGTGGCCAACGTCGTCCAGTCGCTGAAGCTGCCGGACGGCAACGTGAAGCTGCTCGTCGAGGGCATCGACCGCGCGCGCGTGATCGAGTGGAAGGAAGACAAGGGCTTCTTCCGCGTGACGGTGAAGGTCGTCTCGCGCAAGGCCGAGGCGTCGCCCGAGACCGAAAGCGTCATGGCGCGCGTCGTGCAGCTCTTCGAGCAGTACGTGAAGCTGGCCAACCACCTGCAGCACGACGCGATGCTCGCGGCCGTGCGGGTAGATGATCCGTCCCGCCTCGCTGACACGATCGCGTCGCACCTCCAGGTCGGCGTGGACGAGAAACAGAACCTCCTCGAGATCATCCCGCCCGTCGAGCGCCTCTCGCGCATCGTCGCGGTGCTCGAAACCGAAGTCGACAAGTTGCAGGTGGACCGCCGCATCCAGTCTCGCGTGAAGAAGCAGATGGAGAAGGCGCAGAAGGAGTACTACCTCAACGAGAAGATGAAGGCGATCCAGCGCGAGCTGGGCCGCAAGGACGACAAGAACAACGAGACCGACGATCTGAAGCGGAAGATCGACCAGGCGAAGATGCCGAAGGAAGTCGCGAAGAAGGCGCACGAAGAGCTGAAGCGCCTCGAAGCGATGCCGCCGATGTCGGCCGAAGCGACCGTGTCGAGAAACTACCTCGACTGGCTGATCGCCGTGCCGTGGCACAAGAAGACGAAGGAGAGCCGCGACCTCAAGGCCGCCGAGAAGATCCTCAACGAGGACCACTTCGGGCTCGACAAGATCAAGGACCGCATCCTCGAGTTCCTCGCGGTGCGCGCGCTCGTGAAGAAGCCGAAGGCCACGATCCTCACGTTCGCGGGCCCTCCCGGCGTCGGCAAGACGTCGCTCGCCAAGTCGATCGCGCGCGCGATGAACCGGAAGTTCGTGCGCCTGTCGCTCGGCGGCGTGCGCGACGAGGCGGAAATCCGCGGCCACCGCCGCACCTACATCGGCGCGTTCCCCGGCCAGATCATCCAGATGATGAAGAAGGCCGGCACGCAGAACCCGGTCGTGCTGCTCGACGAAGTCGACAAGATGTCGATGGACTTCCGCGGCGATCCGTCGGCGGCGCTCCTCGAAGTGCTTGACCCGGAGCAGAACAACTCGTTCCAGGATCACTACCTCGACGTCGAGTACGACCTGTCGAACGTGATGTTCATCTGCACGGCCAACGTGCTCCACACGATCCCGCAGGCGCTGCGCGACCGCATGGAAGTGCTGCAACTCGCCGGCTACACCGAGCAGGAAAAGACCGAGATCGGCAAGCGCTTCCTCGCGCCGAAGGCGATCGAGGGCGCGGGCCTCACCGCCGACAACATCGTCTTTGCCGACGATGCCCTGCCGACGATCATCCAGCGCTTCACGCGCGAAGCCGGCGTGCGCAATCTTGAACGCGAGATCGCCTCGATCTGCCGCAAGGTGGCGAGGAAGGTCGTCGTCGAAGGCGCGGGTTACAAGGAAGTCATCGACGCGGCGAAGGTCACCGAATACCTCGGCGTGCCCCGCTTCCGCCCGTCGATGGCCGAAGAGAAGAACGAAGTCGGCCTCGTCACGGGCCTGGCCTGGACCGAGGTCGGCGGCGAGCTGCTCGTCGCGGAGACGACGCTCATGCCGGGCCGCGGCAAACTGATGCTCACCGGCAAGCTCGGCGACGTCATGCAGGAGTCGGCGCAGGCCGCAATGAGCTGGGTGCGCTCGAAGTGCGAAGAGCTCGGCATCCCGCGCGACTTCAACCGCCGCCTCGACGTGCACGTGCACATCCCGGAGGGCGCGATCCCGAAGGACGGCCCGTCAGCCGGCATCACGCTGGCCACCGCGCTCGTCTCCGCGCTCACGAAAGTGCCCGCGCGCCGTGACGTCGCGATGACCGGCGAGATCACGCTGCGCGGCAAGGTGCTGCCGATCGGCGGCGTGAAGGAAAAACTGCTGGCCGCGCATCGCGCCGGGATCAAGACGATCCTGATGCCGAAGGACAACGAGAAGGACCTGGCCGACATCCCGAAGAACGTGCTGGACCAGATGGACGTGCATCTCGTCGAGCACATGGATGAGGTGCTGCGCGAGGCCCTCGCGGGCCCGCTGCCGCCGGCCATCCCGCCGTCGCCGGAGTCCGACCTCGGCACCGGCACGGAGCTCAGGCATTAAGCGCTGTTCACCCTGGAGTGCCGTGGAGAGAACCCACAAAGGGCTTGCTCCATGGCCCTTCATGGCCCTCCACGGTGAAGGCTCTTGATCGAAGCTGAATTCGTACTCAGCGCCTCGGCGGCCAGTCAGCTGCCGAAAGACCCGCTGCCCCACGTGGCGCTGGTCGGGCGGTCGAACGTCGGGAAATCCAGTCTGATCAACGCGCTCATGCGTCAGAAGGTGGCGAGGACGAGCGCGAAGCCGGGCAAGACGCGGTTGCTGAACGCGTATCGCGTCAACGCGGCGAACGGATTACGATTCATTCTCGTCGATTTACCCGGATACGGATTCGCCGGGTACGGGCACGACCGGGAGCATAATTTCGACCGGCTCGTCTCCGAGTACTTCGAGTCGCGCAGCGGGGCCGAACAGCCCACGCTGGCGTTGCTCGCCGTCGATGCGCGGCATCCGGGGCTCGCGTCCGACATCGACGCCTGGGAATGGATCGGCGACGCGGGCATCACGCGCGGCGTGGTCGTGACGAAGGTGGACAAGCTCTCCGGGTCGATTCGCGCGCGGGAGCTGGCGGCATTCAAGCGAACGTTTGACGGACCGCTCATGGCCGTATCGGCCGAACGCGGCGAAGGTATGGAACCGCTGTGGACATTGATCAGAACCCTGCTG